>JACENB010000109.1 GCA_013867245.1 Nitrosopumilaceae archaeon | reverse complement strand
TTTCAGAATCTGAATGGAGTATTCCTAATTGGGTAAAAAATCCTGCAAGTTGGTGGTATGAAGAAAAAATTACTGATGAACAATTCTTGAACATAATTGAAAACCTAGTTCAACGAGAAATTATTGTAATCTAGAACTACTGGTACATTTCTCGAATGAACCAGTTCTCTATTTAGTCCAAAAACGACATTCTAGGACATGGCACTTAGGGAGAATCATGTAAACTATTCGGTATCAAATGAGGAAATCAAAAAACTAAGTGAACAAGCTCAGAAATATGCTGACAAACTAAACGCAGTTTTTGATGAATCTCATAAAGTTGTGATTGGTCAACAAGATGCTTTACAGAAAATTCTCATCTCAATAATTTCAGATGGTCATGTACTTTTAGAAAGTGTTCCAGGTCTGGCAAAGACTTTGATGGTAAAGACAATGGCACAAATTTTCAATGTAGAACATGTTAGAATTCAATTTACCCCAGATTTACTTCCAGCAGATATTCTGGGAACAAAAATTTACAAGAGCGCTTCAGGTTCATTTGTAACCCAAAAAGGTCCAATCTTTCACAATTTTGTACTTGCCGATGAAATTAATCGTGCACCACCAAAGGTCCAATCAGCCTTACTTGAAGCAATGCAAGAGAGAAATGTTAGCATTCACGGAGATACGTTTGAACTAAAAAAGCCATTCCTAGTCCTTGCAACACAAAACCCTATTGAAAATGAGGGAACATACAAGCTTCCTGAAGCACAAGTAGACAGATTTGCTTTGAAAATTTTAATTGATTATCCTTCAAAACAAGAAGAGCTTGAAATAATTGAAAAAAATTCATCAACACAAGAAAATACTGTAAAAACAGTAATCAGTCCTGAAGAAATTTTAGAAATTCAAAAGTTCAATGAGAAAATTTATGCTGATAAAGTAATTACAGAATACATTGCAGACATTGTAAATGCAACAAGAAATCCAAAAGATTATGATCTGGATTTAGAAAATATGATAGAGTTTGGAGCATCACCTAGAGCATCAATCTGGTTAATGAGAACAGCAAAAGCAAATGCCATGCTTAATGGAAGAGGTTTCATAATTCCTGAAGACATCAAAGCAGTTGCACACGAAGTTTTACGTCATAGAATAATTTTGACATTTGAGGCAGAAGCAAATGGAATTACCTCTGATAAGGTAATTGACTTTGTTTTAGAAAAAATCAGTCCGCCATAGGTAGGGACCATGACAGAGCTTACAGAACTCTTGAAGCAGGTCAAAAACCTCGATATCAAGACCAAAAATCTCGTTGAAGGCATGGAATCAGGTGCCTATAGGTCCAGATTTAGAGGTGGAGGCATAGAGTTCTCTGAGGTAAGAGAGTATGCTGCAGGCGATGACGCCAGAAGAGTAGACTGGAATGTTTCAGCACGATACAATGATCTTTTTGTAAAAGAGTTTGTTGAAGAAAAAGAGCTTAATGTCTATGTTGTAATGGACATGTCTGCAAGTAACGATTTTGGTTTTGTTAAAAGTAAAAAAGAACTTGGATTTGAAATAACAGCTTCTTTGATGTTCTCTGCATTAAAGAACAATGACAGAGTTGGATTGGGATTGTTTACAGACTCTTTAGAAAAATTTGTTCCTGCAAAGAAAGGAAAAAAACACATGATGGAAATCTTAAAAAAATTATTAGATTATAATCCAAAAAGTACACAAACTGATATCTTTAGATCATTTTCAGAGTTACAAAAAAATCTAAAACGTCGTAGTGTTGTCTTTGTTGTTTCAGATTTTATGTCTGATTCATTTGTGAAACCACTACGCTATCTCAAACTAAAACATCAGGTTGTTCTAGTAAATATTTCAGATATCCGTGAAACAGAGATTCCACAAATTGGTCATGTGTATATGGAAGATGCAGAATCTGGAGAGCAAATACTAGTAAATACATCTGATAAAAAATTCCAAGAAGAATATTCCAATCTAATCAAAAAAACAAGAGAAGAAACTGAATATGAGATGAAAAAGTTGGGAGTTGATTTTTTGAATCTCTCAAATGAAGAACCATTTGATGTTACATTTAATCGCTATATTCATAGCAGGAGACGAAAGTAATTGGAAATTCATATTGAATATCTCTATGCATTGTTTTTACTTTTGATAATCCCTGGATTGTATGTTCTTTATTCAAAATACAATTCTGAGAAAAAAGAATCAATCATGAAGTTTAGTTCACTAAAAATTGTAAAAAAATCTGTAATGGGGAAAAATTTCATTCGAAAACATTTGCCATTTGTTTTGATGATGGGAATTCTTGGACTGGCAGTAATTGGTCTTGCAAATCCTCAGATTCCAACATTATCAGTTGAGAACGGCATCAACTTGAGCATAGTTTTGGATGGTTCAGAGAGTATGGCAGCTACAGATTACGAGCCCACACGCCTAGATGCCGCAAAAATTGCAATAAGTAATCTGATTTTGAAAATGGGTCCACAGCATAATGTGGGAGTTGTATTCTTTGAGTCTGGCGCTACCACAGTTTCCTATCTTACACCTGACAAAGACAAGTCAATCAATGCACTCTCATCAATAGAGCAGGGGCTAGGTGCTACTGCCATTGGAGATGGACTTGCACTTGGAATTGATATGGCATCATCAATTCCTGATAAGAAAGGTGTTGTAATCTTACTTAGTGATGGAGTTCATAATTCAGGATTTGTAACACCTGAAGAGGCAACAGAGTATGCAAAAAATAACAATGTCCAAATCCATACAATTGGATTGGGTTCAGTTGAACCTGTTTTTCTAAGAGATGACATCTATGGTGAACCACAATATGCAGAACTAGATGAAGGAACACTTGTTACAATTGCACAACAAACTTCTGGAAATTATTACAAATCACTTGATGAACAAACACTAAATGAAATTTTTGTCAATCTCAGCTCTAATCTTGACTATGAAATGGAATATTCTACAATAAGAGATTGGTTCATAGCTGCTGCAATTGGACTGTTACTAATTGATGCTTACATAATTTACGGCAGGTATAGAATTGTCGCATAAGTTTTCATTTTTTAAAAAAGAATTTGCTCCAATCTTTCTTCTCTTGCCGCTAGTTCTTGTAAATCCTGCATTTGCACAATCTACAGAAATTCAAATGGATTGGTTAATTGAAGGACAACTTGAAGAAGAAAATGTTACAACACAAGAGGCTGAAATAGTTTCAAATTATGAAGAACTTGTAGAAAAAGAAGCAAAACCAGTCTATGACAAATTTATCACTGGTAACAAGTATTCAATGGGTGATTACAAAATTACAATTGATTCTGAAGAAGGTCAAGTTTTAGCTGGAATGTTAATTGAACAACGTGATCTCAGACAAGAAAGTTTTCAACATAAAATAAAATATTATGATAGATTTTCAGACGGCTATGTCCAAATTGCAGAAGCCCTGCTAGACCCCATTGGGGATTCCAAATATCTCATCAAAGGACAGGCTTTTGACTATAATCCAAACTCAAATCTTGAGCTTTTTGTGCTTGAGCGTGGCTATACTATGGATAATTTAGAAGCAATTCCAAATGATATCTTTACACCAAAGGAATTCACACTAGGACGACACTTGATGGATGAAGCCACACGAAGCGGTGAAGGTGAATTTGATCTAAGAGAATACTCTCCAAACTATCTCTTACTCAATAAAGAACAAATTCAAGAAAGAATGAATGAAGCATTCTCAGAACAAA
>JACENB010000061.1 GCA_013867245.1 Nitrosopumilaceae archaeon | reverse complement strand
ACCAGAACCAGAAGAGGAAGAAGCTACTCCTGAACAACTAGCAAGATTAGAACAATTAGAGAAACAAATCCAAGAGTTAGAATCTAGACCAGAACCAGCTCCACCAAGTCCTAGAGGTTCATTACCAAAAGAATCTGCAGAGGAACTTCCACAAGAACTTGATTTAGCTCCTGAACCTGTTACAGAAGAACCAACTCCTGAACCAGAACCAGAAGAGGAGGAAGAGGCAACTTCTGAACAATTACAACAATTAGATGAACTCCAAAAACAAATTGATGAATTAGAAACTAAATTATCTGAAAAACCTGTACATGAAATAAATTCTGAGCCTGAAGTTGAGCCTGTCATTGAGGAATTTTCTGAATATAATGATTTAGAAGCTCAAATTGATGAGTTAGAAGATGAATTAACTTCAAAATTACATCCTACTGATGAAGTTACAGAAGAACAAATTTCAAGAGTTAATGAGTTAGAAAAAGAAATTGAAAAATTAGAAGCTGCTGATATTGAACATGAAATTATCCAAACATTACAAAAACAAAATAAAAAATTAGATGACATTGAGAAAAAACTTGGAAACTCTTCTCCTGAAACTCCTACTGAATCTTCATCAATAGAGGCTTATTGTGTTAAATGTAAGACAAAAAGAAAAATCAAAAATCCTGAAGAAACAATTATGAAAAATGGACGCCCTGCAGTAAAGGGAACATGTTCAACATGTAATTGCAAAGTATTTCGTATAGGAAAAATGAAAAAATAGTTGTTTTAAAAACTACATTTGACCTGATTGCCAGGCTTGATTGAACCTCTTTATGGCTTCTTGATAAGCCATGATTGAATCATCTCCTGATGTTTTGAGGAATTTCTCCCACTGTTCGTTGAATTTCTTAATTGATTCAATGTTGGTTTCTTTGAAAATATTTTCAATCATCTTTGTTTGTTGTTTAATGTATTCAGGACCGATTTCTTCCCAAGTGCTTTCCCAACTTGAACTAACTTTTTTTAATAATTCTGCATCTGATTCTACAGCTTTTTGACATGCATCATGATATGTCATTAAAGTTTCATTTGTAGCCTTTTGCCATTGTGCCAAAGATTCTTTCCATCCATTCAATGCAGCATTATATTCTCTCCAAGCTTTCTCAAATTCTGGTTTTTTTGTAGATGATTTTGTGCTTGATTTTGGCTTTGTTGCCTTAGATTTTGTCGATTTTGGCTTTGAAGTTGATTTTTTAACAGGTTTTTTCTTTGCTGTGGTTTTTTTCTTAGCAGCCATATGGTAGTTTGAAAATAGTAGATGTTAAATCTTTCAATAATTCTGAAATTTGAAAATATCTAAATTCACTCATTTGAATTTTGATGCTTTTGTAAAATTGATTGTGTGCTTTTTGTCCTTATTTTGAAATAATTCCAAGTGTTCTTTGCAAAGGTTTCTTGTTTCTCTAAAACTAATCTGAACAGTTTGAATTGCTTCTCCTCTGCATTCTGAAATGCTACATTGCATATATGAAATATTGATAATTTCTTAATAAAACTTTGAAATTATAGTATTACCTACTACAGATTTTTATCACAGATTCATCTTTTTACAATTATGAATGATGATGAGAAGGGAAAACGATTTCTAGAATTAATCGATGAGCAAAATAACCTTCAATGGAGTATTGTTGCAAAACTAACTTCTTTAATTTCATCAAACTGGAATTCTGCTGATGTAAAAAAAGAACTAGAAGAATTGGTTGAAAAACATACCTCAATAACAAAAGAACTTAACAGTCTAGATGAAAATAGCAGTATCTTATAGCGCAGAGTCTACCATTAATGCAATAAACAACACTGCCAAATACGGACTAGAAAATTTAAACAAAGTCCATGATGCTTTTTCCATAGGTTTTACCATTACCCAAATTGATAGGGCAACCATCAATGCACCTGATGCTATTGCAGTCCACAAGTATACCCCGCCAACCATCTCTTCTCCATCTTGTGTTGTTATGAAAAATGGTGCTATTGAAAACAATACCATCACCACAGTTGATCCTGCAATTGCTCTTGCAGATGTTTTTTCTGATTGAACTGCAGTTAGCATTGGGACATTTACCTTGTTGTAATCGTCTTTGAAATGTAGTGTTAATGCCCAAATGTGCATTGGAATCCATATGAATACAAGTCCTGCCATTGCAAGTCCCATTGTCCATAAATCTGACATTGTAACTGCAACCCATCCAATCATTGGTGGTGAACCGCCACATAATCCTCCTAAAATTATGTTAGTTCTTGAATTGCGTTTTAATGCATAAGAGTATACTAGAATGTTGTTTAGTAATCCAAATGCTATGAATGCAGTAGCCCATAGACCTTGTTCTAATGTCGTTGTAAATGAAATTCCAAATGCCAATACTAGTGAAATACCAGCTAATGCTAATCCAAAATTACGTGCTTTAACTGCTGGATAGATTCTTTTTGATGGGAGTGGTCTTCCTTTTGTTCTCTCCATTATTGCATCGATATCTCTGTCGTGATAATTTGTCAAAGTATTAGCTGCAGCAGAACCTGCGGCGACTGAAAATAGCATAAGTGCCCATGTAGAAGGTGCAATTTCAATTCCGTAAATATTGGATGCCGTTAATGCTGCCCCAAATGCGGTAAATACTAACAAATACCAAATTTTGGGCTTTGTTAACTCATAATATACTGCAACCCTGGATTCTGTTTTTTGTTTTTGCAATACTAGTCACTATCCTTTGATGGCATATATGGCATTGCTTTAGCACGTGATTTCATCTCAATAAATGATTCTGAGGACTGAATACCCTCAATTCTTCCTATTTTCTCTGAGACCATTTTGTGCATCTGATCTAATGATTTTGAATACATTGTTACAAGAATATCAAATCTACCGGTAACCTCTGCTACCTCTCTTACCCCATCAATTTTGAACAATTCTGAAATAATGTGATCGCGTTTTTTCGTATCCATGTTAATTCCAGTCAATGCCTTAACATTGTATCCTAATTCAGCATCATTTACAACTATTGTAAATCGCTCAATCAATTTTCTTTTTACTAATCTCTTAATCCTTGAATACACTACCGAAGAATTAACATTGATTTTTTTTGATAAGCGTGGAACTGAGATTGATGCATCATTTGATAATTCTGATAAAATCTGAAGATCTAGATCGTCTACTTTTGCCGTCTAAAACACCTGAGTCGTTCTAGATTTCTGGTTCTTATAAAGTTATTATTGAAAAAATTGCAAAAAAAATCTAGATCTTACCTTTTTTGTATAACATTTCAGCTAAGAGCACTGCACCTTTTGCTGAACCCATTTTCTTGTTATGAGAGAATAACATGTACTTGAGTCCTTTATCAAACAACTCTTCTTTTTCAACTCTACCAATTGTTGTAGTCATTCCATTTCCAACCTCTCTTTCCATTCTTGGTTGAGGTCTTGTTGGATCTTCGTGGAATGCATAGTATTCTTTAGGAGCTGATGGTAATCCTTGAACTGAGATATCTTTGTTGTAACCATTGTAGAGTTCTTTTGCTTTAGCTGGATCAATATCTTCAGAAGTTTCTACAAAGACTGATTCAGTATGTCCGTCAATTACTGGAACTCTGGTACAAGTACAACTAACTCTAATATCTGCATCCTCAATTTTTCCATCTTTAAGTTTTCCAAGAATTTTTCTTGTCTCTAGTCTAACTTTGCCTTCTTCTTTTGGAATGTAAGGCAAGATGTTATCTGTAATTCCCATTGCAGAAACTCCAGATTTTCCACCTCCTGAAATTGCTTGCATTGAAGTCATCATGACTTTTTTTGCTCCATATTTTTCAAGTAGTGGTTTTAATGTAATTGCTAAACCTGTAGTTGTACAGTTTGGTAAAGGTGCTACAAATCCCTTCCAGTTTCGGTTCTTCTTTTGAGTCTCAATTAATTCAGCTTGTTCATCATTTATACCTGGAATGAGAATTGGAACATCGTCTTCGTATCTATATGCAGAACTAGTTGAAACTACTGGTAGTTCTGCTGCCATTTTTGTTTCAATCTCTCTTGCAGCTTGAGATTCAACTGCTGAAAATACTAGGTCTAATTGTGATGTATCAAGCTCGTCGATACTTTTTACAGTCATTTCTTTGATATAATCTGGGATCTCGCCACCGACATCCCACATGATAATTCCGCCTTCATTTCTAATGGCATCAAGATATTTTTTACCTGCAGAGCGTTCTGAAGCTGCGATTTGAGTTACTTCAAACCATGGGTGATTGTTCAAAGATTGTACGAATTCCTGTCCTACGGAACCTGTAACTCCTATAATTGCAACTCTTTTCTTCTCCATGATTAAATTATTGATCGGTTTCAATTAATAATCGTTATTCAAATTACCAAAAGATACTATATCGCCTGCTCCTATTTTGTAATGTGAAAATAAGGACAAAAACAAGCATAACTAAACATCACCCTGTCACTCATGGAGGTCGATTTTCTGGAGGAAACCAGAAGATTGACGTCTTAGACTATAGCTCAAACACTAGTCCTGCTGGAATGCCCTCATCTGTAAAATCTGCTATAAAGAAAAGAGTAGGTGAAATGGAACACTATCCTGATACTGATTCACTGAATTTAATCTCTAGCCTCAAAAAATACACTGGATTATCTGATTCTAACATTGTTGTAGGTAATGGTGCAATTGAGATTCTCTATAATTTTTGTACTGCATTTTTATCTAAAAAAACTGTTTTAATTCCAACACCAACTTTTAGTGAATACGAATCTGCATCCAAACTAGTTGATTGTAAATTCACTTTTTTTAAAACAATGAATCTTTCTGAAGATATTGACTCGTTTATTTCTCGTATTCCTAAAAATGGTTGTATTTTTGTTTGCAATCCAAATAATCCTACTGGAACTATTCTCTCAAAAAAACAGTTAACAAAAATAATATCTGCTGCAAAAAAGAAATCCTGTATTGTATTTGTTGATGAATGTTTTATTGAGTTGGTACCAGAATCAAATCAATCCATAATCAATTTGGTAAAAAAATATGATAATCTATTTGTTTTAAGATCATTAACAAAATCATTTGGATTAGCAGGAATTCGCATTGGGTATGGTATAGGCTCAAAAACAATTATTGAAATTCTGAAAAAAATAAAAATTCCTTGGAGTGTTAATGCATTAGCACAACAAGCAGGAATTATAGCATTAAAAAATAAATCTCATCTAACAAAATCAAAATCAATTATTAAGAAAGAATCAAATTTTCTAAAAAAGAAAATTGGAATTATTCCTGGATTTGAATGCCATGAATCATCAACAAATTTTATTTTGATTAAGACTAAAGATGACTCTACAAAAATTCAAAAAAAATTATTGAAACATAAAATATTGATTCGTGATTGTAAAAATTTTCGTGGACTAGACAATCACTATATTCGAATTGCAGTGAAATCTCATAAAGACAATCTAAAACTTGTCAATGCGATGGAGGCTATTGCATGAAACCTATAATGATTCAGGGCACATCTTCTGGTGCTGGAAAATCAACATTGGTTGCAGCGTTATGTAGAATCTTTGAACAAAAGGGATACCTTGTTGCTCCATTCAAATCTCAAAACATGTCAAATTTTGGCTATGCTACGCCTGATTTTGAGATTTCTCGTGCTCAGGCAATCCAGGCTATTGCTGCCAAATGTCCAATCGAGCCTGATTTGAATCCAATAATGCTCAAGCCTTTGGGAAATTACTATAGTGCAGTTTACCTAAATGGGAAATATTACAAGAAAATGCACGCTAAAGATTACTATGCAAAATTTGTCAAGTCTAAAGGACTCAAGGCCGCTACCACTTCATTATCAAAACTCAAAAAAAATTATGATCTAGTGATTTTAGAAGGTGCAGGTTCCCCGGCTGAAATTAATTTACAAAAATATGATATTGCAAATATGCAAATTGCTCAAAAGGCAAATGCATCAGTACTTTTAGTTTCTGATATTGACAAAGGTGGTTCATTTGCAAGTTTGGTTGGAACTATGGAATTAATTGAAAATAAATACAAAAAGCTAGTCAAAGGCTTTGTATTAAATAAATTCAGAGGAGATATTGATGTGCTAAAGCCTGGATTTAGAAAAATAAAACAACTTACTAAAATTCCTGTTCTTGGAACTATTCCTATGATAGAAATGAATCTTCCAGAAGAGGATTCACTTAATGTTAAAGCAAAACAAATAGCTTGGACCAAAAAGAATATCTCAAAAATTGATAAAGAATTGGATAAACTAGCAAAAATTGTACAAAATAATTTAGATATTAAAAGTATTGAGAGGATGATTAAATGATTATAGAATCTTTGGTAATTGTTGGATTTGCATTAATACTAGATTTAGTTTTTGGTGATCCCAAGAATAGATATCATCCAACTGCTTGGATTGGTGGATTAATTGCTAAATTAACTCCGCTTGGTCAAAATCAAAATCAAAAACTCGAAAAACTAGGTGGAATATTTGTAGTTACGATTCCTGTTGGAATAGTTGTTTCATTACTTTTAACTTTGGACTTTGGAATTTCATTACTTTCAACTGATTGGATAGCATTAGTAGTTTCAGTTGTAATAGGTGGTTTACTACTAAAGACTACTATTGCAATCAAGGGACTGGAACGCTATGCTATGGCAGTTGTAGAATCACTTGAGATGAATAATTTGGATTCTGCTCGAGAGAATCTATCTATGATTGTAAAGCGAAATACCTCTGATTTAGACAAAAATCACGTAATTTCAGGCGTGCTTGAAAGCGTTAGTGAAAATACTGTAGATGGCATAACTGGACCTCTGTTTTACTATGCGATTTTTGGATTGCCTGGAGCATTTGTGTACAGGATTATCAATACTGCTGACTCTATGATAGGATACAAAACTGATCTTTTCAAAAATTTGGGATGGTTTGCAGCTACTTGTGATACTATACTAAATTACATTCCATCAAGGCTTACTGGACTTGTAATGATCATTTCAGCTGCTATTTTACAAAATAACTGGAAAGAATCTTACAAGATTATGATTCGTGATGGCAAAAAAACTGAGAGCCCCAATGCAGGATATCCTATGGCTGCATTAGCAGGAGCACTTGGCACAAAATTTGAAAAAGTAAATCATTACAAATTAGGCAGTGGTGAACTAACTCTTACAAAAGAACATGTACATTCTGCAATATCTATTATGAAATTAACTTCAGTTCTATTCTTTGGAATTGTAATTGTTCCAATTGTTACTGTTTTAACATTGATTGGATGGTGGATTCATGCTTAAGGAAATTGGTTCTGTCTTTTCTTTCTTGACAATATTCCCATCATCAAATGCAACTTTGGAAAATATTGCAAAATACATGTATGTTTTTCCTATTGTTGGAATTGCAATTGGACTTTTAGTTGGCTCATTTGGATTTGGTCTATCTTTCTTTTTAGATCCACTGCTAGTTAGTTTGTTAGTTGTTGCATCTATTGCAATAGTTACTGGCATTCACCATGCTGATGGTTTAGCTGATTTTGCAGATGGACTTATGGTGAAAGGAACAAAAGAAAAGAAAATTCAAGCAATGAAAGATCTTTCTACTGGTTCAGCTGGAATTGTTGGACTCGTTTTGTATCTGGTTGGTCTGATAATCACCATATCCCTTACGAGTGGATTTGATTTGTTTAAGGCAATTCTGATTAGCGAAATTTTAGCCAAATTCTCAATGGTACTCATGGCTAGTTTAGGCAATTCTGCTGCATCAGGCTCAAACTCTCCTTTTGTACATCTAATGAAAGATAAGAGAAAACTGGCAGCAGCCTTTATCATCATGCTTATCCCTGTAGCCCTGATTGGTGAGAGTACTGGACTGATAATGCTAGGAGTTACCGTTGCCTTGACATTATTCCTACTTGGCATTTCTACTCGTAGTTTTGGTGGAATTACTGGAGATGTAATTGGTGCTACAAACGAACTCACCAGACTAGCTTCATTGATGGTGTTTGTATCGATATGATTGGAATTGTAATGGCTGGTGGTAAAGGAACACGCATGAATTTGGATGATGAGAAACTACTCTTACAATACAAAAAACCAATTATCTTACATGTGATTGATTCATTAAAAAATTCCAATTGTTTTTCTAAAATTATTGCAGTAACTAGTCCTAATTCTCCTAAAACAAAAAAACTATTAGAAGAAAATAATGTCGAAACTTTTGACACTTCTGGATTAGGTTATGTTGAAGATCTAAACTCAGTACTACAAAAATTCAATGATCTGGTACTAGTCACTTCTGGTGATCTACCATTGTTAGATGATGAAATTATTCAAACCATTGTAAAACAACATGATCCACAAAAAGTTTGGACAAGTATTCTTGTCACTGACAAACTACTATCTTCTATTGGAACCCAATCTGAATATTCTATAATTCATGATAATCAAAAATGTAATTTCACAGGAATTTCATTAATTGATTCTCAAAAAATTGATTCACTTGAGAATTTAGAAGAAAATTACATCATTCTTGATGACAAAAGAATTGCACTTAATCTAAATACTAAACAGGATTATGATTTACTCAGCGCTGCCTGAGACTTTGCCATTAATTTTTGCCTTAGAACCTGTTGCTTCTGCAATTGCATTTCCGCATGAATTACAGGCAACTTGCGTTGATGCATGTGAATAAACAATTTGTAGTTCTCCACATTCATTACAGTTAACTTTTTGAAATTTACTTGATGGTTTTGGAATTTCGACGTGATCTTTCTTCATGCTGCCACCAACTCAAATTTCTTAATTCTAACGCCTAGTTTATTGTATTTCTTTTTACAAACAGTACATGTCATAATTGGAGTAACTTTCTTTGTAACTTTGGCTGGTTTTGCTAATTTTGGGAACTTTTGTCCACCATACCCATGTTTACGTTCAGCGTGTCTACGTTCACCTCTTGCAGAACCACGTCTCTTTCCAGCCTTGTAAATGGAGACCTTTTGTTCAGTATGTGTCTTACATTTTGCACAATACTTTCGGATCACCTTTGGTATGTTCATATCAACAAAACCTTCTCAACCGTAATTTAAGCATTGAATCTATAATAGGCGCAAAATCTAATCAATAATCGTGACTTCGAGCCTAGCAAATTCGATCTCTTCTTTGAATTCTGTGGCCATGGGTGATAAGAAGGCAGATCTGATTTTAAAAAATTGTAATTTACTTTCTGTCTATACTAGAGAAATCATTCCGAAAACTCAGATTGCAATAGTTGGTGATAGAATTGCATATGTCGGTCCGGATGCAACACATGCACAAGGTCCCAAAACAAAAATCATTGATGTAAAAAACAAGTATGTCGGTCCTGGTTTTGCAGATCCTCATCTGCATATTGATCAATTTGTTCTTCCATCTGAATTTGCAAAACAAGCACTTCTTTGTGGTGTAACTTCTCTCTTCTCTGATCCTATTGATGTTGTAAGTGTAGGGGGATACAAAGGATTTCAAGAATTTTTGAAATTAGGAGAAGACCTCCCCGTAAGAATTTTTCAAGTGGTACCAGGCGGATTGCCTGTTGATGCAAAGTTTAGTAACAGCAATACTCTTACTTTATCTCAAGAAAAATCTGCAGTAAAACATCCACATGTTCTTGGGTTAGGAGAAGTTTTTTCTTGGACAAAAGTTACCCTTCGTGAACCAAAAACAATGAAATCTCTTTCAGCAATGTTGGAATGTGATTGCATTATCAATGGACATACTGCTGGCGCAAGTGACAAAAAACTTAACGCCTATGTTTCTTCAGGAGTTCTTTCTTGTCATGAACCAATCAACTTTGATCAAGTCTTAGAGAGGCTACGTCTTGGAATGTGGATAATGATTAGAGAGGGTTCTATTAGACGTGATTTGAAAGAAATCATTCCACGTGTTTTGTCTCATGGAACATATCTGAACCGATTGATGTTTTGTTCAGATGGTCTTGATCCAAAAGACATTACAAAATTTGGTCACATTGATCATTGTATTCGTGAATCAATCAAACTAGGTCTAGAACCAATTGATGCAGTAAGTATGGCATCAAAAAATAATTTTGATTATTATAACATGGGAAAAGATCTTGGTGGAATTGCACCTGGAAAACTAGCTGATATTCTAATTTTCAATGATTTGAAATCCTTTAGACCAAAAACCGTATTTGTAGGAGGAAAACTTGCAGTATCTGATGGAAAAATTGTTTTCCCAATAAAGAAAAAAGCAATAGCTCCTTGGATTAAGAATACAGTAAAATTAAAAAAATTCTCAAAGGATGATTTTCAAATAAAATCTAAAAAGAAAGATGTTATTGCAAACACCATTTTCATGCAAACTGAAATTATTACAAAGATAGGCTCAGCTGAACTTCAATCAAAAAATAATTTGGTTTCAGCATCTTTGGATTCTGATATTTGGAAAGTTGCAGCTTTTGATAGAACTCATGGAACAAGCAAACATTCCATAGGATTTCTTGAGAATTTTGGTGCCGATATTGGTGCATTTGCATCTACTTGGAGTTTTCATGAAAATGATCTGATTGTTATTGGTTCAAATGATTCTGATATGGCAGTAGCCTCTAATCACCTGATAAAAAATCAAGGTGGTCTAGTCGTTGTTAAATCTGGAAAAGTTCTTGCCTCATTACCTTTACAATTTGCAGGAATAGTTTCAACAGATTCTTTTGAAAAAGTTTCATCTAACTTTGAAAAAATCAACAACTCTATTGTTGATTCGGGATGTAAATTTTCAAGACCTCATCTAATTCCGCTATTCTTGCCATTTTTGGCCTTACCATCTGTTAGAATTCTTTCAGGTGGAATAGTTGATGTGAAAAAACGTAGTTACATTTCCCCGATCAACTAAGTAATGTTAAAAAGGGGGATTCAGGGGATTGAAGCTGAATCTAAATGGCATCAATTCAACAAGGACCAAATGGACCTGTTTTGGTACTCAAAGAGAGTGCATTACAACAAAAAGGTAAAGACGCTCAACAAAACAACATTGCTGCAGCAAAATTAGTTACTGAACTAGTCAAAAGCAGCCTTGGACCACGCGGTCTAGACAAAATGTTAGTTGATTCCTTAGGCGATGTTACTATTACAAACGATGGAGCAACAATTCTCAAAGAGATTGATGTTCAGCATCCTGCAGCCAAAATGATGGTTGAAATTTCAAAAACTGTTGATAATGAAGTTGGAGATGGTACAACTTCTTCTGTAGTTTTTGGAGGAACTCTATTAGCTAAAGCAGAAGAACTTCTCAAAAAAGACGTTCATTCATCTGTAATTATTGACGGTTATCAAGCTGCTGCAGAAAAAACTCTTGAAATTTACTCTGAATTATCAAAGAAAATCAAACCTGATGACAAAGAATCACTCATTAAAATTGCCACCACTAGTATGCAATCAAAACTAATTTCAGAAGATAGTGATTCCTTATCAAAAATTGTAGTTGATGCAATTCTTAGCATAGTTACAAAGAAAGGTGAAGAATACTCTGTTGATCTTGAGAACATTAAAGTTGAAAAGAAATCAGGTGGTTCAATTCAAGATACAAAAATTGTCAAAGGTATTGTTTTAGATAAAGAAATTGTTCACAGTGGAATGCCCACAAAAATAGATAATGCTCATATTGCATTACTAAATTCTGCACTTGAAATTGAAAAAACCGAAATGAGTTCAGAAATTAGAATCTCTGATCCTACTCAAATGCAGATGTTCTTAGAAGAAGAGAATAGAATGCTCAAAACAATGGTTGACAAGTTACATGATGTTGGAGTAAATGTCCTAATTTGTCAAAAAGGAATTGATGATATTGCACAACATTATCTTGCCAAAAACGGAATTCTTGCAGTTCGTCGTGTAAAAGAAAGTGATATGATTAAACTAGCAAAAGCAACAGGCGGTCGTGTAATTAGTAACATTGATGATCTCTCAGAAAAAGATCTTGGTTCTGCTAACTTGGTTCA
>JACENB010000013.1 GCA_013867245.1 Nitrosopumilaceae archaeon | reverse complement strand
GGACTTCCAGCATTTGGAATCGTTAAAGTCATTCAATTAAGAAAAAATTAGAAAAAGTTTTTGATAATCCTAGAGACATTTTTATGGATCACAAACCCCTAAGGGATTAATGAAGACTAAAGCAATAAGCTCAATCTTTGTACTATTTGCTATCGCAGCAGGTATGGCCTCAATGGCACCAGCTGCTTTTGCAGACCACGCCGAAGTTGCAATTGGTGCAGTAGAAGAATCTGGATTCTCACAAGCTTGTGTTGAAACAGGTTGTTACACACCTATGGTTGCAACAGTTGACGTTGGTGGTGTTGTTACCATGACAAACACTGATCCAACAGGAGTTCACACATTTACATCAGGAACTGTTGACGGATTTACTCCATCCCCAGATGGTGCATTTGATACAGGTGTACTAATGTCTGGAGATGCATTTGAATGGAGTCCAACTGAAGCAGGTACATACCCATACTATTGTATGTTACATACCTGGATGATTGGAGAAATCATAGTACAAGAAGTAGCTGCTGAAGAAGAACATGGTGATGATCATGGTGATGACAAAGGTCACGATGATATGGTCCATGAAGAAGTCGCAGAAGAAGTAGAGTTAATGGTAATGATTTCCGACTCACAAGTAATGGGTGGAACTCAAATTGAACTTGAATTCAATGTATTACATCTTAACTATGATTTGACTGCAACTCAAAACGGTGAAGTAGTTTTTGAAGAAAAAGGACTACACTCTATGGAACTCATTGCAACGCATCAAATTGATGCATTAGGTTCTGATGAAAATCCAATAGATGTTGAAGTTGTATCTTTAGGAATTGGTGCACCTGGTGATGAAGATTCATGGACTGGACCAGTAGGTCAAGTTACAACAGCAAAAGTTGTTCCAGAATTTGGTACAATTGCCATGATGGTATTAGCTGTAGCAATCATCAGCATCGTAGCAGTAACTGCAAAATCTAGAGTCGTTCCAAGATTTTAGGAATTCCTCTTTTTCTATTTTCTTTTTACTAAAGCAATTATCGCTAAGATAATTGCTGCTGCTGCAATTGACAATCCAAAAATTGCAAAGTCATATGCTGCACCACCATTAGATGAAGTAGTTGTTTCACCAGATTTTAATTTAGAAATATCTTGTTGAAGAGAAGAAATTGCATTTTTCAAAGCAGAGACATCAGCAGAACCTTCACTTGCTTTTGGAGGAAAATCAAGTACGGATGTACTTTCAACATCTTCAACAGGAATTTGTATGTCAATTACTACACCACGAATTTCGCCTTGTAAATCTACAAGATAACTTCCAGTTTTAGTTGGAATTATTGGTGAAAAATAATATCCAGGCTTTGGATCAGAATTAATTTCAATATTTTTACTTGCACCACCATACATTACAGTAGCATCTAAATTTTGAAATGCACTAGTGATACCTGTATAGGTACCTTCCCTTTCTCCAGGTTCTATAATTTTGAAAACAATAGAATTACGAATTCCTACAACAGGTGGTTCTATACTCCATCCTGCTTCAATTTTGTATGGTTCAACTTCAACTGTAGTGTGAGCATAAGATTGTGTGACCATGCCAAAAGATATCAATAATGCAAATAGACCTAAAATTACTATCTTCACGACTATCATATAGCAAATAGCCATTATTATCTTTACGTGGATTGGTACAAATTTCGAATACTTTGAAAACTGTTTAAATTATCAATTAAGAGTAAATTAGTAAATGAAAAAAATCCTCATAGTCTTACTAGTATTATCAGTTTCATCAATTCCATTTGTATCAGCACATCCATTTACAGATGAAACCATTCCTAATTTATCATCAAATGCACCAACCGGAGTTTCAGAAGTAATTGTATTTTTTTCAGAACCTGTTGAAATAGAATTTAGTGTAATCAAAGTTTTAGATAGCAATGGAAATCAAATTGATAACAAGGACACAAATTATTATGAAGATGAAAAATCATTAATTGTTACAACTGAACCTTTAGAAGATGGAGTATACACAGTTACTACTAAAGTATTATCAAAAGTTGATGGCCATCTAGTTCCTGGTGCATTTTTGTTTGCAGTTGGAGATGTTGTTATTGATCCAAAATTATTAGAAAATCAAAGTTCAATTGATCTAATATTTTATCCAGAAGCTGGTGCAAGATTTCCAGGAATTGTAGGCCAAACAATTGTTTTAGGTGTTGTTATTGCATCATTAATTATTTGGGGAACTCAAAATAAACAATCAATCAAAGAAGAATTAGAACAAGTTCAAATTAAACATCATCGAAAATTCATGACCATTACCGGCATAGGACTGATGCTAGTTTTTATTTCTAATATCTTAATGATTGCTGTCCAAACTGTTAGATTAGAATCATCACCAATAGAAGCAATTCAAACTTACTTTGGAACTATTTGGTTAGCTCGAATGATAATTACTATTGGTTTACTTGGATTATGGTTTGTATTAGATAGAAAAACAAATGTTACCAAGAAAATTCAAATTCCAATGCTTGGTGCCATGTTGGCATTAATTTCAACTTCAAGTCTAATTGGTCATGGTGCTGCAACTGGTGAAGCACTACCATTAATTCTAGATTATATCCACAATTTAGTTGCAGCAGTTTGGATAGGTGGAATATTTTATTTTGTTTTTACATTATTGCCTTCATTATCAAACTTAAAAGAAGAGAGCAGGGAAAAAATGAGTCTTGCATTAATTCCAAGATTTTCAATTGCATTTATCATATCAATTGGAATTGTAATAATTACAGGTCCATTGTTAATGTGGTTCCTAGAAAGTGATGTAGGATTAATCACTGAATCAGTTTATGGGCAATTGATAATACTAAAAATTGCAATTGCCAGTGTAATGGTAGCCTTAGGAGGATTTTTCCAATTTAGAGTACAAAAAACTGCAGAAAAAAATTACCATTCTGGAAAAATTAATGTCCATAGAAAATTAAAGAGATCACTCAAAGTTGATGCAGCATTAGGAGTCATTCTATTAGGAGTAGTAGCATTATTGACAAACGGCACTTTGCCTGAAGGGGAATTCAAAGATGCCAGTGCCCAAGAAATTATCTATGGATTTAAAACAATTGAATTTACTGATAATGCAAAATTTGAGATTCAAATTACACCATTTTCAAGTGGAGTAAACACAATTTTAGTACAAGTAACTGACTTTGATAATAATCCAATATACGATGCAAATGCCATTAAAGTAAAAATGGCAAATCCATCAAAAAATATTTCTCCAATTGAAATTCCAATGGAAATAACTAAAGAAAAAAATGACATTCCAACAGAATTTCAAGGTGAGTTAACGTTTGGATTTTCTGGAGAATGGCAAATGGAAATTGAATCTCAAAGAACCGAAAATGCAAATGAATCAAAAATTGTGAATGTACTAGTTAAGCCAAGATTAGAAAATATTCAAGCTCAAGTGGTTGAATATGAATTTCCAGAAGATGCAAAGCCTCTTTATCCATTATATGATGGGGATAATTCTATTTGGGTAAGTGATCCATCTGCACCGAGATTGTGGGAATTTTCACTTGATACACAAGAATTTTCTTCTTATTCATTTGATGGTTCAGCTACAACATTTCTAACTATGGATAATTCTGGAAATATTTGGTTTACTGATACTCCAGGAAATCAAATTGGGTATATTGATTTATCAACAAAAGAAATTACAACAAAAACAATTCCAAATCTTGCTCCAGTAACGGTATCAAATACACCAATATTCATTCAAGCAGATTTTGATGGAAATATTTGGATTACAATTGTGAACAAAAATAAAATTATGAAGTATATACCAGATGAGGATGTTTTCCAAAATGTATCATTGCCTGAAAAAGATTCATTGCCATTTGCAT
>JACENB010000104.1 GCA_013867245.1 Nitrosopumilaceae archaeon | reverse complement strand
AGGAAATCAAAGACGAGATAGTATCTTTAAAAGAACAAGAAAAACTTGCAGAAAAATTACAATTAAAAGATGACAAATGTCCAGTATGTGATTCAGTTGTTGAAAAATTAAATCCATTATTTCAAAATAAACATCTAAAAAAAGAATTAATTAAATTAAGGAATAGTATTGAATCAAAAGAAGAAGAAAGAAAAGCAAAAGATGATAAAAAAAATGAATTTACAAACGAATTGAACAGAATAAGAGATGCAGAAACAATACTGAATACACACAAAATAAAAACCGAAGAACAATTGCTAGCAATTCAAAGTGATATAGAGGCTAAAGAAAAAAAAATACAACTAGCAGGTAGTGAAAAGTTAGAGGAAATATCACAAATAGACGAAGATGCAAAGGAAAAGTTTTATAAAATTTCAAAACTAGAATTAGAAACAAAAGGATTTGACGAAGCAAAGTTTGAAGAAAAAATAAAGAAATTGAAGGAAAAACGAGATGATAAAACCAATAATGATAAAAATTTGGGCATAGTTGAGAATCAAGAACAGACAGCAAAAAAGGCAATTATAGAAACTAATGAATCAATTATAGAACTTGAAAAAGTTAAAAACTACATATCAAGATTAGACAATATTCAAAAGCATGTTTTCAGTAGAGACGGTTCAGTTGCCACAAGTTTAAGATCTTGGGCATTGAATTCAATTTCAATTAAAGCTTCAGAATACCTATCAGTTCTAAATACAAAAATTCAAAGAATTGCATTATCAGAAAAAGCAAGGGATGTATCCATTGCATGCCATTCAAAAACTGAAATTTTGGAATTAGAATCACTAAGTGGTGGAGAAAAAGTAAGTGTGGCATTGGCGTTACGTCTAGGAATGGCAAACTTACTGGGCTCATCAAACCTAAATTTGATGATACTAGATGAGCCCACAACTCACCTAGATGCTGAAAGAAAAAAAGCATTGGTCGAAGTATTGGCACAATTATCAAAAATTGGAAAAGCACAAAAAACAATGCAGTTTTTGATCATTACGCATGATGCAGAGATATTTGAAAATGAATATGTAGGACAAATTTATGAGTTTAAATCTACTGAAGAAGGAAGTAAAGTTAAATCACTTTAGGCATAATTTTACTTTCTCCAACATAAATTTTAAAAATTCATACAAAGGTTGCCCTGCATGTCTTAAATTCCATTCCTTTACTAGTTGATCATAAAACTTCCACTCAAGTTCATCTTTTTTTAGATGAGGTATCATCATTTCTTTAAAACCAGAAAGATCCCAATCAGTAGGACACATAATATCACTCATTTGAGCCAACTTACCATTTTTCATCTCAAAAGGATATGATTTGCATACACCAGGTTTGAAATCATTTACAGTACATCTAAAGACATCATCAGTGTTTTCAAGAAATTCACATGCATCATTTTTTTGTTTTAAGGCAAGATCTACTAAACCTTCTTCCACTTTTATTCCCAATGAATAATCTTTTGCACCAATTAATTCCAAGAAAGTTTCAGGTTTACAATTCAAACCGTTAGAAAGACGATAAACATCATGAGCATTTACAAAAATTGTATATTCCTTGCAACAATCAGTATGGCAATCAAAACAGGGAAAATTTGAAGATTTTTGGTTGGACAAAATAGATTATTTTATTTTAGATTTAATGTATAAAATTAGTTTACAATAATTGTTCCTTGCATCCAAGTGTGTAGTAGACAATAGTATGGTACTTCACCAGAACTTTCTGGAGTCCATTCAAAGACATCATCGCCATTCATGATTCCAGTGTCAAAGACTCCACTTGGGGAAGGAGTAAATCCATCAACTGTGCCTGCTGTAAAGGAATGCATTGCACCCGTAGAATCAGAATTTATCATAGTTACAACATCACCAACATTGACTGTAACAACACTTGGGATGTAACAATCTAAAGATTCCTGACAATCCATACTCATTCCAGAATTATCAGCAGTTCTAATTTCAGTACTTGTTGCAGTTTGTGCTGCAACTACTGGTGTTAATGTAAAAGCAGTTTCAATTCCTTTAGGACCATAAATGTCCTCACCGTGCCCTAGACCTTGGACTACAACTGTAATGTCAATAACTGAATCCTCTAATGCACTACTTTCGTGAACTGGATATTTTCCAGGGTGACGATGTGCTGCAGTCTCTGAAAGAATTGAATCAGAATTTTGAGTTGCAAAGACATCATAGTTTACATGGTCGACAATGTTTCCATCATCATCCATAAATTCAACTTCAAACACTAGTGCTTCACCGACATTACTTGTACTAGTTAGCAAACTAGGATTTACTGAAATTTGGTTAAGTTCTTCTTCAATTTGAGCGATATTATTTTCAGGAATTGCAAGTTCACGAGATTGAGGTGTTTCGTTTGGATCAGCAACAATTAAAGCTAAAGAAATTGCAATACAAATTCCAACAACTGTAATTACACCATATGTAAGATTCATCTCATCCACCTGTTAATTTAGCAAATTTTTCATTCTTACTTAAAGTTTCCATAAATTCAATATTTGAGAGGGCAACAATTGCAGATTCTACTACTGGTTTATCAGGATCATTGAGTGCTTTTTGCAAAGTTTCTTTGGCTTCCTTGTTGCCTACTACACCAAGAGCAATAGCTGCTTCGTGACGAACAAACATGCTAGGATCATTTAGTGTTGAATCAATTAATGGTGGAACGGCTGAAGAATAAGACATTTGACCTAATGAAAAGGCTGCTTCATGTCTAACCAATTCATTTTCGTCATTTTTTAAAACTTTAGCAATGTGGGGAATTTTATCTTCACCTCCAAAATCTACTAAAATACAGGTAGCACGTGTTCGTACAACATAATCAGGATGGTCTAGTAAAGATACAAAGTACTCAACATCACTATTTTCATATTTTGATTCCATTTCTGCAAAAAGGGCTAATCGTTCATCAGTTACTGCTTGCAATTTACTGTGAAATTTTCTGTGTTCTATATTAGCCTACTTAAAAAGAAATTAAAAAAAATGGGTATGTATTTAACGGAAAAAATATGACTCAACAACGTGACTGTAAAAATAGGTGAAAAAGCACCAAACTTTGGAGTTTCAGAATGGGTACAAGGTGCTCCAACAAATTTTGATCAAGAAAAAGATCACATTGTATTGTTAGAAGTGTTTCAAGTTAATTGTCCAGGATGCTTTATGCACGCAATTCCTGAAGCAATTAACATTTATGAAAAGTACAAAGATGAAGGAGTAAGAGTTTTAGGTCTTGCAACAGCATTTGAGGATTTTGATAAAAATACTTTAGAGAATTTAAAGATGTTAGCTGAAACTGGAGAAGTGGTTGGCGATACAAAAAGTGCATTATCACAATATGGTCAATTACAAGACGGGAACAAATTATCATTTAAAATTCCATTTCCATTAGGAATGGACAAGTTAACAAAAAATTCTGGTGAAATTAGTCAAGAAAAAATATTAGAATTCATTTATCCTCAAATTCCTAACTTTGATGATCAACCAGAAGACTATAGAAATCAAATAATCCAAAGAGTAAAAGATCATATGAAGTCTAAAGAATATTCTGCAGAAACATTTGAAAATTTTTCACTTCAAGGTACCCCATCAGTTATTTTGGTAGATAGAAAAGGAATTCTAAGAGATGTGTCATTTGGACAAACAGGACATATCGATGGAATGATTCAACAAATACTCAGTGAAGATTAAATTTTTATTTTTTAACAAACTTTATTGCAGTTACAGCAATAATTGCAACTACAATTCCACCCACAATTAACCAAATAAGATTATTTTCTGTAGATGTTGTGTCAAATTGACCATCAGAAGGTAAAAAATCACGGTCTACAGAGGAATCAAAAGAATTATTTTGATTAGAAACAATTTC
>JACENB010000047.1 GCA_013867245.1 Nitrosopumilaceae archaeon | reverse complement strand
TCTGGTAGTGAAATAGAATTATTATTTTTATTTTCATGAATTGCAATAGGAATACTAGTTGTAGCAAACTCATTACCATCCAAATTTTTAAAATTAAGATTTACTATACCAGAAATATTTTCGGGTATAAAAAAATCTACAACATTATGTTCAGTCTTTGAATCAGTACTAATTCCATTTTGCTCAAAAATTAATTGATTATTTTGAGTAATAGAAAATTCATAATTTGTTGAAACTGGTTTATTTTTTAAGAAAATATCAGTAATATCAAAATTAATTTTAGCATTTGAACTAGATTCTAGATATTCAGGTTCCCAAGAAACAAGAACTCGAAACTGTCCATTATCAGTAACTGAACTGATATGAGTGTAATCTTTATCAGGAGTGATTTCAAAGTTCATTCCATTCAGATTTGAACTGTTTTCAAAAATGTTTAACAATTCTTTTTGATATATTATAAAATGTACAACACGACCTTCAGTAAAAAAGTCATCAACATTTACAATCTCATCAGATAACTTAATGTCATTAACAGACATTGAAAATCCAGATAAGAGTAAAGCACCAAAGTCTTTTGGAATTATTATCTCTTGATGAACAACTGATGTCTGATTAATGTTTTTTAAAGTCCATTCAAATGGCATTGAATAACTAATTTTTTTTAATTTTGAATCATAATGAAAATTAGAAATTTCGTCATAATATGTGACTACTTGAATATTTTGATTTCCAAAGTCTGGATCAATAAAATCATGAGTAGTTGTTTGTGCAATTGAAATTCCTGCATTAAAAATAAGTGGGATTTCTAGTTTTTCTGAGTATCCATCTGCAGTAATAATACTAACATCTAATTTGTATAATCCACCCTCGCTAAGTTTTGGACCTTTAACATCAATTAATCGACTTTGAAGACCCAATAACGAACCAAAAAAATCCTCACCGCTATCTTTTTCTTCAACAATTATTGAATCAGTATCTTCAGAAATAAAATTAAAAACTAGAAATCCGTTATCAGCTTGAAATTCTTTTTCAAAAAGAAATTGTTCACCACGTTCTGATTTTACTAAAAATGTAACATCACGTAATGTAATTTTTGAATCAAAATCAATTAAAGCAATTGAGATTTGTTGATCATCACTTTGTATATCATCTTTAGTAGAAGACGTAACTTCCAAGCTAACAAGTTTTCCATTTAATTCCACAGGTGGAAATATTTCACTTCCGACACCATGACCATATACTTCATTAATAGTAATAATCAATCCAGAAGAAAATATTAGAAATAAAATTAACAATAAATTTTTCAATCTATGTCCACTTGTTTGGATCTTTTTTTAGAATTTCTTTTCCATCAATGGTAATTGAATTTTTTTCTTCAAATACAGTATGCCACTTTCCATTATCTGGAAAAATTTTATTCATTTCTTCAAATTTTTTATTTGTTGGTGGCTTATTCATCAAGGCTCCCCATCTCATATTGGGTATTTTTGGCATGATGTCATTGATGTCTTTCATGTTAATCCTTCTCAAAATTTATTTAAAAATCTATTATTCAACTTTCAAAATTCCTTCTTTGATTAAGAATTGAATACCTTGAATGAAAGCATCATCATCAATGGTTCCATCTGCCCACCATCCAGCGTTGTTTTTTACCCATGATGGTACATCATTTCCAGAACTTGTTCCTTGTGTGGTGTCAGGAATTTTGAGAATATCTTCTTTAACTAAGAATTGAATTCCTTGAATGAAAGATTTATCATCAATGGTTCCATCTGCCCACCATCCAGCGTTGTTTTTAATCCATGATGGAATTGTAGGAGTCTCTAGAACTTTTGGTGATTCAATAACAGGTTGAGGTGATGAGAATCCAGGACCTAGTTCAATTATAGTTGAACCAATTCCAGAATATGTTGGATCATAATTTAATCCAGTTCCATAAACAAGAATATCAAACCTAACTGGACCTTCAGTAGGAATAAAAATATTTTGAATATCAATTCCTTCAGTTGAGAGAATGCCAGGATTTTCTGGATCGTCCCCATCATAACGAGTTATTTCATTTTCAAACTCGTCTAGTGCCACATAGGTATATCTTACATCTTTGATTAGATCACCATTATCATTAAAGAAAGCAAATTCAAAAGGAACTTCTTGGTTTGCACCATACTTTCCATCCCACGAAATATTTACAGTTGTAGGAGTTTTTTCATAATTTTTAGTATCTACAAGATAAAATTCAGTTGAATTTTTCTCAACTTCATCTAATGGAACTAGTTTGAAGTCCATTTTTTTATTTTCAAAATTATCTGTTCCTAATGATTCATTGATTCTTACTAATTCATTTTTTGTAATTAAGAAATGTACAATACTAGTACCATCAGAAGTATAAGGATCATTAAGTATTGCTCTTTGATCAACTTCAACACCGTTAACATATCCTTTGAATTGTTTTCCTTCGCTATATGGAGCAAATGATTTTGGAACTCTGATTTCTTCATGTACAACTTGAACTAAATCAACATAATCTGGACTCCAATCAAAAGGCATATCAAATGAAATTGAATTATCAGATGTATCAAATGCAAAATTATCTACTTTATCATAATAGGTTTTGATAACAATTGGAATTTCTTCAGCATTTGCTGTTTTCAAAAAGAAATTTTGTTCTTGTGCAATACTAACAAATGTTTCATAAGTTAATCTTTCAGCTAAAACAATTCTTGGACTAGTTGCTGCTTCAATATCTACAGTAATTTTGTAGAGTCCACCTTGTACAAATATCGGACCAGTCATTGATGGTCTTGCACAAATATCTAAATTATCATCAGTACATTCTGCACCTTGTACAAACAAGGCTCCAGGAGCACTAACATGTTCTGAACCCCCATAAACTGTACATGTTTCAATTGGGTCAGAATCACAACCAAGTTGTGGTTTAATTTTTACATCTAATCTTCCATCATTGTCATAAAAGAGATTTCTAGCCAAAAGCTCTCCACTTTGCCAAAGCTCTACACGATAGGTGACTTTGTCAAGATTAGTATCAGTTAATGTATCAAAGAAACGGATTTGCATATTTGCCGAATCAATATCTCCAACAGTAATATCAGATGGATCTAATTGTGTTCTAACAGTTACTTCCATATCTCCAAAACTAAGTGCAGGAGCTTGATCACCACCTAAGCCATGTGCATATACATCAGGAATAAGAGCAGGAATTGTGAAAATTCCCAATACAATGATTAGTAAACCAATTTGTTTAAACAATACAAAAATTCTATTAATTCCATATTTAAATATGGTACAAAATTTCTATGCGTGGTAATTTTTTTTCTTAAGTAATTTGAGTATAATTTTTATTTGTTAGAATAAATGTCAGATTATGAAATTTTTACTGGTTTTTCTATTAATCCCGCTTTTCACAATTCCAGCATTTGCTGAATCCCAAACTTTAACTACAGATCAAGGAACATTAGACGTCAAAATATCTTATGAAGATATTAAAACTGGCGAATTAACAAAGTTGCCAATTGAATTCATTAATCCAACAACACAAAAAACTCAAGTCCACATAGATTATAGAATTACAATTTCAGAATCTGATAAAATATTATTTCAAACTCCGAATTTAATTCACACATCTGAAGGTATCATTAATGGATTTAAATTTGAATTTCCTCAAGATGGATTATACAATATTCAAGTAGATGCTGAAGGAATTTTATTCACGCCAATTCCAAAAGAATCTGTAATTTTTGATATTGTAGTAGGTGAAGCTGTTGCTCAACCATCAACTCCAATTAAAGAAGAAGGCGGCGGTTGCCTAATTGCAACAGCAACATACGGCTCAGAACTTGCACCACAAGTCCAAATGCTTAGAGAAATTCGTGATAACCAATTAATGAACACAGAATCTGGATCT
>JACENB010000010.1 GCA_013867245.1 Nitrosopumilaceae archaeon | reverse complement strand
GTCAAGATATCAAACAGCTTCGAGTAAAACTATTCGACGAGTTATCAAAGATTGTAGATCCAGAAATTAACACATCAATTGTAGAACTAGAATTAATTGATGAAGTTGATATCAATGGTAGCGATGTTAAAGTTGATTTGCACTTAACAAGTCCATTCTGTCCAGCTGTGTTTGGTTTTAAAATTTGTCAAGACATACATGACAATCTTTTGAAAGTGGATGGAGTTGATGATGTTAAGGTGAATGTATCAAATCACTTTATGGCAGAGCAGATTAACAATCAAGTTAACAATAGTCCAAATCCAAAAAAGCTTGGTTAACTTCTAAAACCTAGCATATATCCTCTAAGAAGTTGAATTCCCATAGCGGGGTCAACACCTTTTGGACATACTTGGCTACAAGAACCTGCAAAGTGACATCTCCAAATTCCATGTGAGTCATCAATGATTTTTAGTCTGGAATCTTTTCCTTTATCTCTGCTATCAGCCACATAACGATAGGCTTGAGCAAGAGCTTGTGGTCCAACAAATGAAGAATCAGTAGCCATAGTTGGACATGCTGAATTACACAATCCACATTTGATACAATTTGCAAATTGGATGTATTGTTCTAATTCTTCAGGAGATTGTAGGAATTCTTTTGCATCAGATTCTAATTCAGTATCATCTCTATCAAGATAAGGTTTGATTTTGTGATGAGTATCAAATAATCTTTCAAACTTTACTGCCAAATCACGAATAATTGGGAAGTTGTTCATAGGTTCTACAGTTACAACATTTGAGTCAAGTTCACTAATTTTTGTAAAGCATGCAAGTCTTGGTTTTCCATTAATTATCATTCCACATGATCCACATGTTGCTTGTCTGCATGAATAACGGACAGCAACTGAATGATCAAAGTGTTTCTTTACATCAAGAATTGCTTCAAGTACTGTAGTCCATTTCTCATATGGAACAGTAAATTCCATGAATCGTCTTTCACTATCTTTTTCAGGGTTGTATCTTGCGATTCTAAGAGTGATTGACTGAGAAGATTGTTCATCTGCAATACTAGAAACTTGTGCCATCTCTATACCATCCCCATGTTAGTCATAATAATTGTTCGGGAGCCATAAGCAATTAATCCAAACATTGCAGCAAGGCATCCATATGAAACTGCTTTTTCATATACTCGTCCTTGTTTGAGTTCTAGTAAGATCACTCTTAATCCATTAAATCCATGAATTGAAAGCAAAACTAAGATCAATTCCAACATTATAGCATAAGGAATGAATTTGTAATTTGCAAGGACTGTTTCATATTCTAAGGAATCAGCAAAATTCATAGTCATACGCATAAGTATGTGAACTGCCACCAAAGCAACTGCTGCCAAAGCAGTTCCATAGTGGATTTTCATTATTGTGCTTTCTCTCATATTACTCACCAAACATTACGGCCATACCGTACATGAAAGCAATTGCTGCAAGAATAATAGCTGAATAGATTCCTATCTTATGTCTATAATTTTGAGATGCTGGATCATAGGGATAATCAGGTCTTGCAGGTTTTCCTACACCAACTCCACCATGTCCCATCATTACTCTAATTCCGTTAACAGTATGGAAAACACACATCGCAATGACAATTCCCATACCAACATGTCCTTCAGGAGTTTGAGTTAGCGCAAGAAAGTCATCCCATCCAGCACGGCCTCTTAGAATATTGCTTGTTTCGTAAATGTGAGCTACAAAATATCCAAGTAATCCCAATCCACTTAATCTCATTAACCAATAAGCTACTCTTTCAATTCCGAAACGACTAGGATTAGCCATTCCTTTGAAGCCTTCTTTGTTTTCGTCCTGAGTCATCTAGTACTTCCTCTCCACTGGCTGATACTTAGTTATTGTTACTGGATGTGTTTTCATTATTGGTTCATTTGGATCATAATATGCAAGTGTATGATGCAAAAAGTTAGTATCATCTCTTTTAGTATAATCAGTTCTTGCATGAGCACCACGAGATTCTTTTCTATTAATTGCTCCAATCAAAACAATTTCAGCAACTCTAAACATAGAATCAAGTTCCATGACATTTGAAAAGTTAGTGTTGTACTCTTTTGCTTTATCATCAACGTGTTTCCAAGTTTGTGCTTTGAGTTCACGAATTTTCTTTAGACCTGCAACAAGATCAGTTTCGTTTCTGTAAACGTAAGCCTTCTCATTCATCGTATCAGTTAATTCTTGTCTAATTTCATAGGGATTTGCATCACCATTTCCTCTAAAGATTCCATCATAGATTCTCTTTTCTTCTGCGGCAACCAAATGGTGTGGCCATTGATCTGCAGTTGTATTATTCATAGCATATTCTGCTGCAAGCTCACCAGTAATTTTTCCCCAAACAATGCATTCTGAGGTAGAGTTTGCGCCTAGCCTGTTTGAGCCATGAACACTGTTACATGCAGCCTCACCTGCAGCCCAAACACCTTGGATTTCTGTGGCCCCATCAATATCAGTATGAAGTCCTCCCATCATGTAATGGCAAACAGGTCTAATGTCAAGTAATTCTTCAGCAGGATCAATTCCTGAAAATTTGATTGATATTTCTCTAATTCCACCTAATTTTTCTTTGATCTTTTCATCACCAATATGTCTCAAGTCAAGTTTCATACAATCAACACCCGTTTCATGTTTGAAACCACGACCTTCTTGAATTTCAGTCATTATAGAACGAGAAACAATATCACGTGGAGCCAATTCCATTTTTCCAGCTGCATAAGTTTTCATGAATCTTTCACCTTTGTTATTTAGAAGATAACCACCTTCACCTCTTGCACCTTCAGTAATCAAAATACCAGATGGTAAAATACCAGTTGGATGGAATTGAACAAACTCCATATCTTTGAGTGCCATACCTGCACGTAATCCCATATCCAATCCATCAGGAGTTGAAGATAAGGCATATGTTGAAAAACTGTATAGTCTACCAGCGCCACCAGTCGCGATGATTAGGGCTTTTCCTTTAATTGTATAAAATGTTCCAGAACCTAATTCAATTGCAGTAAGACCCATGAATTTTTTTCCATCATGAACAATAGATGTTGCAAACCACTCGTTAAGATATTCGATGTTTTCATGTTTTTGACATGTGTCGTACAATGTTTGCATTTCAAAGAAACCAACTTTGTCAGATGCATAAGTTGCTCTTGGAAAACTATAACCGCCAAAATTTCGTTGATCAATTCTTCCATCTTCTTTTCTAGACCATGGCATACCCCAATGATCTAATTGATGAATTTCTTGTGGCATTTCAACACAAAGTCTTTCTGCAACATCTTGGTCTGCAAGAAAGTCACTACCCTTTACAGTATCATAAACATGAGATTCAATTGTATCACCTGCATCTTCTTGAATAACTGCAGCAGTTCCACCTTCTGCTGAAACAGAGTGGGAACGCATTACTTGTAATTTTGAAACAATACCGATTTTCAGATGAGGTCCCTTTTTTGCGGCTGCAATAGCAGCTCTAAGTCCTGCTAATCCAGAACCACAAATTATCAAATCAAACTCAATTGAATCGACCATTTTAAGACAAACTTGCTTAGAGCGGGATAAATATGTAGTAATTGTCAAGCATGATCCAAAATCTTCATATATATCACTAGTGATATCACTAGTGATGATTTCTGAATGGTTTCAGAGAGTAGGAAGTTCAGTCCCAAGAGGATTTTCAAGATACTTCATACTAGAATTATTGAAGAAAAAAGAGCAAACCGGAAAAGAGATCATCGATTATGCAGTTGAGCAGAGTAATGGAATTTGGAAACCATCACCAGGTCTGATCTATCCTTTGTTGGGAAGATTGTTAGATGAAGGATTGATCAAGGAAACAAAAAATGGCAAATATCAACTAACACAGAAGGGTGCTGAAACTGCACAAGACGTAGACAAAGT
>JACENB010000037.1 GCA_013867245.1 Nitrosopumilaceae archaeon | reverse complement strand
TCAAAAATGTAAATACACTTGGCGTGATTACACATAACGTTTAACTGGAACTTATAGCCAAGAAAATTAAATTGACTTTTGGAGCTAAAACAAATGGTTCAGATGATCTAAAAGCTATCATCTCTGCAATATCCACTTTAGTTGAAGAAGCAACTTTTGTTGCAACGGCAGAAGGAATTTCTTTTAGAGGAATGGATCCATCTCATGTTGCTTTAATTGATATATCTTGGCCAAATTCAGCATTTGAGAAATATGAATGTGATAGCGATATTAAATTTGGAGTTAGGATAGATGAATTTTCAAAACTTATCAAACGTGCAGATAAAAAAGACAGTATAGAAATTAGTATTTCTGAAGAAAATATGTTACTTGTAACAGTTGGAAAAAATAAAAAATACAAAATTCGTCTAATTGAAAGTTCTGCAACTGACACACCGTTACCAAAAATTCCTTATGACTCAAAAATTATTTTAACTTCATCAAAGTTTGATAAAATTCTTGGTGATGTGCAAGTTGTTTCTGATTATTTAACAATCAATACGTCTGATTCAAAAGGTAATTTTTCTGGAAAGGGCGATTCAGGTGAAGTAATAATTGATCTTGATAAGGATGCTGATGATATTGAGGAAATATCTTCAAAATCTGATAGTGAAGGTACTTACAGCCTTGAATATCTCAATCCTGTAGTTAAAGCCGTAGGCAGCAATGCTGGATTTATCACATGTGAATTTTCTAGTGCAAAACCACTTAGAATTGAGTTTAAAGTTGCAAATATAGGAAGAATCCACTTTTATCTTGCTCCACGCGTGGAAAGTTAAAGCATTTAAACATTGAATAATTCAGATAGTTTAACTTGAAACTTGTTTTAAAATACGGTGGAACATCAATATCTAATACCAAAGATATTCAATCAGTTGCCAAACATGTAATTTCATTATCCAAAAAAAATCAACTTGTAATAGTCTGTTCAGCAACAAGTGGAACAACAGATGATTTAATTGAAATATCTGAATCTATCAAAAAAGAAAATAAATCTAAAGCAGAACAACTTGCATCAAAAATTACCAATAGGCATAAGCAATTAGCAAAACAAACAATCAAAAAATCTGACATTCAAAAAAAATTGTTAATTAAATTAAATGATGATTTTAAAGAACTTGTTGCACTGATAGATGGATTAGTTTTGTTAGGAGAAGTAACATCTAGATCAATGGATTATTTAATTTCCTTTGGCGAAAGATTTTCTGGAAAATTACTTGCAGCTGCAATAAATGATTTAGGAAAAAAAGCTATTCCACTAACTGGTAAGGAAGTAGGTATTGTAACTGATTCTAATTTTAGTGAATCAAAACCACTTATGGATACAACAAGATTAAGAGTTTCAAAAAGTATTGATACATTATTTTCTAAAAAGACTATACCTGTTGTTGGTGGATTTTCAGGTGCAGATCAACATGGACACACAACAACATTTGGTAGAGGTGGTTCTGATTATTCAGCTACAATTATTGGTTCTTGCTTAAAAGCTGATGAAATTTGGTTAATGAGTGATGTTGATGGATTAATGACAGCAGATCCAAAAATTGTGAAAAATGCAAAATTACTCAAAGAAGTATCATATACTGAAGCAATTGAAATGGCTTTGTTTGGAGCAAAACAAATTCATCCAAGAACATTTGAACCACTTTTAGCAAAAAAAATACCAATGAAAATAAGAAATTCATCTAATGCAAAAAATGAAGGAACTTTAGTAACCTCTTCGCCTTCTGCATCTGTAAAAAATACTGTAAAATGTGTTAGTAATATTCGTAATAATGGATTAATCGATATACAAGGTGGAAGCATGATTGGAACACCTGGAACTGCCGCAAAAATATTTGCTACTTTAGCAAAAGCTGGAATTAACGTAATGATGATTTCTCAAAATCCTTCTGAATCTAGTATTACAATTGTAGTAAAAAATTCTGATCTTAACAAGGCGGTTAGTGTTTTAGAAATGGATCTATTAGGTAAAATCATCAAAAAATTAGAAGTTACTACAGGAGTTTCAATTATTGCATTAATTGGTTCAGGAATGAGAGGAACAATTGGTGTTGCATCCAAAGTCTTTGCAGCAATTGAAAAAAATAAAGTAAATGTATCTATGATTACTCAAGGTTCATCAGAACTTAATCTTGCATTGGTAGTAAAAAATTCTGATACAAATACTGCTGTACGTGCAATTCATGATGCATTTACACTAGATAAAATCAATTAAGACAAATCATTTAAAGTAATAAAATTAGTCAAAATTATTGAAAAAAATAATTATTATTTTAATAATTGGAATTTTTGTTACTGGAATTGTTTCACTTTCAACTTTTTCAGATCAATATGTTGATGCAGGATCTACAAAAAAAGTTCATTTCACTCAAACAATCACCTCTTCTCAAGATCCTGGATTGGGACATGAGGATCATCAATTGGCTCTTGTTTTATCCCCAAATGAAGGTACAATCTATGATGGTTCAATGACATTTACTTCTAGCGAATTAGTTAATGTCATTGTTTTACATGAAATTAATCAAAATGAAGTAAATGGACAAGATACATGGGCTGTCAATGACAATAAAATTTATGGTCTATCTTTACTAAACCCAGAAAAGAAATCAGGATCAATTGAATTTACAGGAGCCGGAGTTGCATTACATTCAACAAACTCAAAAGAATTTACTACAACTGTAAGTGTTGATGGTTGGATTAGAGGACAACCAACTCAAGTACTTGAACAAAAACTTGAATTTCAAAAAGAGGATCCTTCATTACTACTTTCACGAACTAATGTCCCTATAGAAATTCCAATGCATAAAGGAATGCACAATGGAAATGAAATTCTTTACATAATTACTGATGCAAGTGACAAAGATTATGTCAATACTATTTCAGAAAAACAAGAATTGAATATTCAATTGTCAAAATCACTCAAAAATATTCCAGAAAATAATTTACAAAAAATTTTTCTTTTTAAAAATGGAATTGAGGGAGATGGACTTTTTGGATTTCAAACTGATATTTTTTCTGAGACTCCACAACAATCTAATTATTCCCCATTAGGATCTCTAATTGAAGTTACATGGAAATCTGGTCAAAAAGAAATTATTTTTGAATCAGCTGCTGATATTATTGATGCTGAACAATCTGGTAGAATTAAATTTAATGAAACAAATGTAGTCGTAAATACTCCTCAAATAAAGTGGTCAGGTGGACAAATGACTGAACGTTCTGATAAACAAATCAGTAACAAAATGTCATTTTCTGGAGGTCAAATCACTGAAATTAATGAAGATGAATTGATTGTAACTTTTGTTGCACATCGAAGCTGGGATTCAAGCGGAAAAACAATTTACTATATTATTACTGATGTAACTCCAATTGGGCCATCAAAATTAATTGGTGTGAAACATTCTCCATCAATGTCAGATCTATTAACAAATTCGTCTATTATTGAACAATACCAATTCAAAAATGGAATTATGGGATCTGGTTCTTTAGATTTTCAACCAGAAATTTTCAATTTTTCTTCAGATGAAGAAAATTATAATCCCATCTCAAAAATATATCTTGTAGAATGGCATGATTCTAAATCTGCACAAATTCTACAAACAAAATCTGATATTGATTCATTTCATAATGATGATCTAATTACAGTCAGCATTGCACGTCCATCAAATAGTGAATACATCATTAATTCTCCAATAGTTGATCCATTTCAATAAAAATATCACTAAACGGATAAATTAGTTGAGAAAAAATTATTTTTAATTGACTGGTAAACTCTACATTGTTGGTGTTGGTCCTGGACATCATGATCACATGACATTTCGAGCAAAAGAAGTAATTTCTGAAAGTGATACCATTGTTGGATATGAAACTTATGTTAATTTAGTACAAGATCTGATAG
>JACENB010000073.1 GCA_013867245.1 Nitrosopumilaceae archaeon | reverse complement strand
CCAATTGGTTTTTCGTCTCTAATTATTACCAAAAAACTGATCTCTTTTTCTTTTAGCATGATTGCTGCATCATGTACTGTTTTGTCATGTTCAATGGTGATGACATTTTTTTGCATAATATCTCGTACATGAGCCATGCGATCAAGGTGGCTTTTCGGCTAATAATTTTTTCTAACTAGAGTCAGATTAAATATCGCGAGATCTAATTCTAATTGTGAAGGTTGGAGTTGTAGTTTTTCCTGGTAGTAATTGTGATCGTGACATGTATCATGTTTTGACTGATGTCTTCAATCTTGACGCTCAATACTATTGGCATGAAAAATCTCTACCAAAAAATATTGATGCTGTAATCCTTCCTGGTGGATTCTCTTATGGAGATAGGCTTCGTGCAGGAGTTATTGCTGCTCACAGCCCAATCATCAAAGATGTTCAAAAGATGGCAAAAAAAGGAGTTCCAGTTTTAGGTGTCTGCAACGGATTCCAAATTCTAGTCGAATCCGGTTTGTTACCTGGAGTTTTACTCAAAAATGAATCCTTGAATTTCATGTGTGAGTGGACAAATCTGATTGTCGAAAATAACAAGACCCCATTTACAAACCAATTCAAACTACGTCAAAAAATTCCTATTCCAATTGCCAACGGTGAAGGACGATATTATGTTGATGATGACACTCTTAAAGAATTAAAGAAAAAAAATCAAATTGTATTTAGATATGATCAAGTAGTTAACGGTTCTTCAAACAGAATTGCCGGTGTATGTAATGAGGATGGAAATGTTGTTGGTATGATGCCTCATCCTGAAAGAGCAGTTGAATCTGAAATTAATCCAATTGATAATAAACCATCTTCACTAATCTTTGAATCTCTATTATCTAAAATGGGTGTAAGCAATTGAGTTTAGAACCTCAAGAATTAACAGAACTAAAATCCAAAATTGGAAGAGACCCAACTTCTACTGAATTACAAATAGTTGCAGCAGAATGGTCTGAACACTGTTCATACAAATCTTCAAAACGCCATCTCAAAATGCTTCCAATGAAAGGACCTCTTGTAATTACTGAGAAAGGATATGATTCGGGAGTTTTGGATGTTGGTGACGGCTATGTTGTTACTGCTCACATTGAAAGCCATAATCATCCCTCAGCTGTTGAACCCTATGGTGGGGCTGCAACTGGTGTAGGCGGAGTAATTCGTGATATCTTATCTGCTGGAACACGACCTATTGCTATTTTTGATGGATTAAGATTTGGAAATATAGAAAAAGATCAACAAGCAAGATGGCTATTCAAAAATGCTGTAACTGGAATTGCAGATTATGGAAATTGTTTGGGCATTCCTACAATTGGTGGAGAAGTGGAGTTTGATCAATGTTATGAAAACTATGCATTAGTTGATGTTGCTGCTGTTGGTTTTGGAAAAAAAGAGAATTTGATAAAAAATCATGCCAAGAAAGGCGACATTGTCGTCTTAATGGGTGGCTCTACGGGAAGAGATGGAATTGGAGGCTCACAATTTGCTTCTGATTCACTTGAATCTGAAGACCGCTCTGCAGTACAAATTCCTGACCCATTTATTGAGAAACTAATCATAGAGGCAATCTTGGAGGCAAGAAATGAAAAACTCATTCATGCCATGAAAGATTTGGGTGGAGGCGGACTCTCATGTGCAATCTCAGAAACTGCTGATGCACTAGAGATAGGAATTGAGATGGATGTTGACAAGGTACACACTCGTGAATCCGACATGCATCCTGATGAGATAATGGTTTCAGAATCTCAAGAAAGAATGTTAATAGTTACTAGTAAAACCAAATTCAAAAAATTACAAGAAATCTGCAAAAAATTCAGAATTGGTTGCTCTGTTATTGGAATAGTAAAGTCTGATAACCAAATGCATGTCAAAAAAGGAAAAAAGACATTTGCGAATCTTCCAACTGATGTTGTTGCAAATGCAACATTGCTTGACTTGCCATCCAAAAAACCGGAATATTTGAAAACCATAGAGAAAGAAAAGAAACTCAAACCAATTTCTGACTATTCTAAAACTATGATGAAATTACTTGCATCTCCAAATATTGCAAGTAAGATTTGGGTGTATGGACAATATGATCATGAAGTGGGAATTAGAACCGTGGTGAAACCTGGACGTGATGCATCTGTTTTAAGATTGGATAATGGAAAATTTCTTTCAGTCAAAATAGATGGTAATCCAAAACAATGTTACATTAATCCACGAGAAGGTGCAATTGGATGCTTTGAAGAAGCATGCAGAAATGTTGTTTGTACGGGAGCAAAACCAATTGGAATGCTGGACCATCTTCAATTTGGAAATCCAAAAGACCCTGAAATCTTTTGGACATTTTTAGAATCTCTAAAGGGATTAACTGACTTTGCAAAAGACTTCAAAATTCCTTGTGTTGGTGGAAAAGTGAGCCTGTATAATGAAACTCCTGCTGGTCCTATCAAGCCTACACCACTAATTGGAGTGATTGGACTAATTGATAAAACTCCACAAATCCCTCAAAGAATTATCGATAATGATTGCTTGATAATTGTTGGAGAAACAAAAGATGAACTTGGAGGCTCTGAATACTTTGAATACATTCACAAATTCATTGGAGGAAAATGCCCTGCAGTTGATTTTGCTGAATCAAAGAAGAATATGAAATCTGTTTTAGAAATAATTCCAAAGAAACTTTTGAAATCTGTCCATGACTGTTCTAAAGGAGGGTTGGCAGTAGCAGTATCTGAATTGTCTATGAATAATCAGATTGGTTGTAAAGTTGATTTGAACAAAGTTCCTGCCAAAAAATTAGATGCTGACAGAATTTTATTTTCAGAAAGTCATTCTCGTTATCTCCTAACATTTGATAAGAAAAACCTCTCAAAAGTTGAAAAAATTCTCAAAAAGAACAAGACATCTTACAGCATTATAGGTAAATTTGGTGGAGACAAAATTCAATTCACAAACGGCAGCAAGTCGATCATTGATCTAAGAGTTGATAAAGCGCAAAAAACTTGGTTAAATTCGTTAAGGGATTTGGTGCTCCATGGATAAACCTCAGCATATTCTTGATGATAAACCAAAAGAAAACTGTGGTGTTATTGGAATCTATAGTCTTACTGGTACCAATGTCATCCCAATGGCAATTGATGCATTACGTGCTTTGCAGCATAGGGGTCAAGAAGCATGGGGTCTTGCAATTCCAAACAAACCTCCTCTCAAAAGATTAGGTCTTGTTTCAGCGGCATCATCTGAATTCAAAGCAATTTCTGAAGAATACGCTTCTCCATGTGTAATTGGTCATGTTCGTTATTCAACAATGGGTAGAAGTTCATTAGAAAATGCACAGCCTCTAAAAGTAAAGGATCTTTGTGTTGCACATAACGGAACTATTGCCAACGTTCAAGAACTATCAAACTTGGTAGGGGGATGTTCATTTACTCCTCAAAATGCAAGTGACACTTTGGTTGCTGCTCAAAGACTTGTTTCATTAATTTCTGAAAAGGGACAGATGGGAAAGGCATTATCTGTTCTCAAAAATGAGATGGTAGGTTCGTATTGTTTTACATTTATCTCCGATGACAACTCTGTTTATGCTGCACGTGATCCAAAAGGATTCCGTCCAATGGTTCTAGGTCACAAAGAATCTGATGATACATACATTGTTGCTTCTGAATCTTCTGCAGTCTCAGCAGTCGGGGCAACAATGCAACGCAATGTGACTCCTGGAGAACTTATCAGAATGAGTAAAGATGGACTAGAGACAGAAATGTTTTCAGATGATCCAAAGCGTGCACACTGTTCTTTTGAATTTACTTACTTTGCTCATCCAACTAGTAACATGGAAGGAACCAACATCTATGTTGCAAGAAAAAACATTGGTAGATATCTTGCAAAAAAATTCCCCATAAAGGATGCAGATTTAGTTATTCCAGTCCCTGATTCAGCTAGACCTGCAG
>JACENB010000171.1:1443-3984 GCA_013867245.1 Nitrosopumilaceae archaeon | reverse complement strand
TTTTTCCATTTGATTATGAATAAATGAATTTAGAGAATTTTCAAAGTCGAGCTATTTATTTGCCTTTTTCAAGTTTAACGTAATGCAAAATTTGAATTTGATTGCTGGAATTTTGATAATTGCCAGTCCAATTCTATTTTCAATGATCGCATACCCTGATTCTGTAGCTTGGAGTTGGAATGAAGGAAGAGGTGGATATCTCTTTGCACTAGTCTTTGTGGTAGCTGAGCTTATTGGTCTAAAGATTGTAATTTCAAAAAAGCGATTACTCGCAGTGATTCCTATTTCATTACTAACTATCTCTTATCTGATATCCTTAGAGTATGGTCTAAGAGATTACATTATCGCATCTGCTGAACAATTTGACGTACAGTTAATCTATTCTTGGACATGGATGTGGGACTTTGTTGTTATGGCAATATTTGTTGTAGTTGCGTTGTCTATATTCTTTGGAAAGAGATGGATTAGAATTGCCCCTGCAGGACCTATCTTCCTAACTGGTACTGCAATCATTCTATCACTTGATGCATTCTTCCCATATGATACACTAGGTCCTTTACAATACATCGTTCCTTATTTTGTACAAGCTAATGTTTGGGTAATTACAGTACTTGATCTTGGTACTGCTGTTGCAAGAGACAACGTCATGTTCTTACGTGGAGATCATGGTTCAATGGCTCTTCAAGTATTTTGGCCATCAGCTGGTGTTCACAGTATTATCATCTTCTCATTAGTTATTGGTGCATTCATGCTAAAGATGAATATTCCTAGATCCAGAAAATCAATGTACTTTGTTTTAGGAATTTTTGGAACCATTACTGTAAATCTAATTCGTATATTCTCACTCTCCTGGTATGCCCTTAAAGTGACAACTGACCCTGTGGCATGGGAGGAATATCACAAAATTGCAGGTGAAATAATGTTCTTGCCGTGGTTATTTGCATTCATTTTGGTAGTGATACTAATAGAATCTCGACGTCTCAAAAAACAAGAAGAACAAGATGCAGCTAAAAATAACTCGTAATGTCTCTTTGCCCTTGACTCTCTGAAAGTTCTGAGACTTTGACCCCTAAGCGCCTAATCGTAATTGTCTGATTTTCTAGTGCTTCTTTCAGTAATTGCTCTGCCGTTTTTTCTAATTCTTCTAAACTCATCGTAGGGTTTCGTAGCATTTTTGATTTTGATTTATTTGACAAATCTGATTGTACAAAACTTATTCCAACTGATTTGAACATCTGATTCTTTTTTTGAATTATTTCGTGAACTTCTTTACATAATTCTAAAATATTTTCCAAAAGAAATTTGTAATCTTTTGAATCCTCTTTCAAAGTAACAATTTTTCCGTGCTGAATACTAGGTTCTCTTTCTTTGACTGGTTCATCATCAATTCCTCTTACCGCATTGTAGATGTAAGTTCCACTCTTTCTGCCAAATTCTTTGTTCAATGTAAATACATCAAGCTTCTTTACGTCTCCAATCGTTTCTAATTTCATTTCTACAAATCTTTGTTCTGTTTTTTTACCGATACCTGGAATGTCTCTTATTTTTAATGACTCTAAGAACTGGTCAATTTTTTCTGGTGATACAATTGTTAACCCGTCAGGCTTTTGGAAATCTGACGCAATTTTTGAAATTAATTTATTTGGTGAAATTCCAATTGAGCAACTTAGTTTTGTTTTTTCTCGTATGGAATTTTTAATTTGCTGGGCTAAGTGACTAGCTTTGTTAAAATTTCCCTCTGTTCGTTTTGTTACATCCAAGTATGCTTCATCCCTTCCCACGTATTCAAAAATATCAGAAAACCCTTCCATGATTTTCATTGCCTTTTCAGACATTTCAGAGTAATAATCAAAATCTACGGGTAGGAATACTGCATCTTTTCTTTCTTCTAATCTTTTTTTGGCAAAGACTATTGGAATTCCAGACTTTGCACCATATTTTCTTGCAGTATAGTTTGCAGTTGCAATGGCACCGCTATCTCCCCCTCTGTCTGAAAACACACATACACAAACGGGTTTTGATTTTAATTCTGGTGATCTTATCTCTTCACACTGGGCATAAAAATAGTCAAAATCTATGTGGAAAACGATTCTTGTTTCCAATACTATGAGATGAACTTTAGATTATTACAATATTGTGTATTCATCTAAATACCCAATTAGATTACTGTTCTCATGGGTGACTATCCTGTATCTGTTGATGAAAATGGGCTAAAAATAAAACCTGAAAAAATGGAACAAGAGAAACTATATCACTGTATTTTCAAAGAAAAAGCAATGTTAGTTTTCAAAGATTCCCAAGATGTCATGAATTGTTATGAGATTGAAGAAAAAGAACTTGTAGAAAAAATCAAACAAATTAGCAATGATGACGATCTAGAAAAATTATTTGATGAATATCTTAAAGGCCAAGACCTGAATAATTAAATAAAAGCGAGAGAGAATTTTCTTATTAAAGGAATAACAAATTGAGTAATAATAAAAAATCAAAAGATGCAGAAGATATTTTATCAGAATTTGACTCTAGAAATAAATCCGAACC
>JACENB010000171.1:0-1343 GCA_013867245.1 Nitrosopumilaceae archaeon | reverse complement strand
CAAATGATTGTAAAAAGAATGGACTCTGTTGGATATGTGATTAGTGATGTAAGAATTTCATCTGATTCACTAACTTCTCAAGATGGTAAGCAACGAAATGTCTCTACCATGGAAATTGACATATCAAAGGATTAAATTTAAAATCCTTTTGATAATTCTTAGTGGAATTTTAATTTCAGTACTTTTTTTATTATTTTCAAACTCTTCTTGTGGAATTCAACACATGACAATTTTAAACGAAATTAATTCTTACCAAGAGACACTTGATCCAGAATTCTGTGAAGTAATTGTTGAAAAAATTGATTTGTTTAATGATTCCTGTGAACCAGAAATAGAAATACTTGATTGTGGCTAATACTGTATTTGTTGCAAAAATGTAATTCCAAAGTAAATCAGCATTACACTTAACCCAATCATCAAAATTTTGTAATTTTTGTTTGAAAGAATTCTGGTACTTTTTGATGCTAAAAATGAAACTCCTCCTAACCAAACAAAATCCATCCATATGTGTAATCCAAACATGATTAACACGCCTGAAAATGCCCAAATCAACATTGCATCTGAAATTAATTTGAATCCTATTGTGAGCCACCAAATAATAAAAAATGGATTTAATCCACTTAGCAAAATTCCTGTGATTAATGAACCATGTTTTGAATTTTTAACTGAAACTTGTTTTTCTCTAAGAATTGTTCTGATTTGTAATGCCGCAAAAATAAAAAGTGTTATTGCCCCAAGAATGGAAATAATTGTTCTGAACTCTGGAAAACTTTCTAATGAAAAAACTCCAATTCCTAACAAAATAACTAATGGTAACTCTACAATTGTATGACCTGTGGCCATTTTAATGCCTGATTTTCCGCCTTCTCTTAATCCGTATGAAATATTTGCTGCAAAAAGAGGCCCTGGGGCCATAACCCCTGATGCTGAAATGACTATTACTAATACTGCAAATTCTAGGAACTGTTCCATCTAATCCAAATTTTCATTATTTCAATAATGAAATAAACATAATCAAAAGAACCTACATGTACATCGAATCTTTTAGATGTTTAGATTCCTCTTCAGCTTCTTTGATAACTGTTTCAGCCTTTTCAGCTTCCTGTTGCAACGCTGGAATATCACATGAAGTTCCAGGAATTAATTTTGACATTGCCAAACATAACTGCGCACTTGATTTAAAATCAGGCCCTTCTCCACTTGTATGAAAAATAATCACTATGACATCTTGTCCAGTAATACTTGCTTCATTTAGCAAGGTACCTGGAATTCCTGGAACAGTTCCATGTTCTAAAACCTTTAGTCCTGCATTCCTAATTTTTTCTCTTGCAGAATTAGTACTT
>JACENB010000077.1 GCA_013867245.1 Nitrosopumilaceae archaeon | reverse complement strand
CTACTGATTCCAGTTAAAATTAACAGTAATGAGCTAAAGAAGAAAACAAATAATTTTACAATTCCATTTAGATTTGTAAATTTTAAAATTACAAAAGTCATCACAGTTACAGAGATTGCCAATACTGTAAGAAATCCAGTATTCATTCCAAAAATAAGAAACAATACAGATGCAAACTCTGCAGGGCTTCCAGCAGATAAATTTGAGAGTTGAATTTTTTCAGGAGATGCAAATCTAGGAACGCTGAGAATTGCATTTGCTAAAAATAAAACAAAGAGAGTGATTGATACAGTTTTTAGATGATTTTGTAATCGTGGAAATCTAACAAGTATTGCACGTCCCAAAATTATTCCTTGAAACAATCCAATCCCAAGTGCACCAATTACTGCAAGAATAGAAAAAACTGGATCTTGGAATACGTCAACAAGAAATGGAATTAGAGCCAATACTAGTTATAATTTCAGAAAAATAGAATATTAGTTAAAGGATGACTAATTTTCGTAAAAAAAATAAAAAAAATTCATCAAAATAATCATTGAAAAATAAACCAAATAGGAGTAAAGTTAATAATTTCAGGGCTAGAGGGACAACCAATGCAGAAAATACTTGGAATTTTGTTTGCAGTTGCGGTCATAGGAATCTCAACAAATTTTGCATATTCACAAGAGATGGGATTGGCCACTTTTCAAGAGACTGCTCAAGTAATAGTAGATAGAAGCATATCCCAAAATGTTACTGCATCAATCACGTTACAAAGCACCAGTATACAAGAAATCAGAATACCAGCAGAGTTAGAACAAAAACTTCGTGAAGATGAAATGATCAAAGCAGTTGTAGTTACAAATCAAGAACAGTGTGTTTTGGGAGTATTTGATGAATCATGTATAATGATTAACGTAGTTAGAGACCCTGATGCAAAAGGAATTATCGGGATTCAAGATGCAGCTAAAGAAGTTGCAATGCCGTATATAGATCAAATAAACCAAGTTTTTGATACTGAAGCAAAGCTACATTCAGTTTTTGTGCACAGTGATGATGCATCTAACGAAGCATTTGAGACATCAGGTGTAATTTCTGGAAGAGGGATGATTTCAGTGGTGTATACAATGTCACCTGAAGATACAAATGCAATGTATGAAAAAATTTCAGCAATTTTAATTCCAAAAATAATCAGAGATGGAGATGGATTTTATGAAATTGCAAAGAATCTCTCATTTGAAGAAAATTCAAAAATGACATTTTCGATAATACCATTAGATTCAAAATCACTATTACAACTCAAATTATCAGTGGATTATCCAAATGAAGCATCAACAATCTCAGAATTCAGTCCATTAGATTTGTTAAAAACAGATAAAATTAGCAGGTCAGAATATTTTTCTTCAGGATTTTATCCACTTAACTCAATCATTCAAGTAGTAATACTATCACCAGAGGATGAAGTTATTTCAAATATTAGAGGAGACATAATTCCCACACAAATAATTGACAATGAAAAAATCCCAACAGATATTTCACAAGATGGATGGATTTTTGATCCACAAGAAGGGCAACGAATTCAAGGAAAATACATTTTCGGTGAAGAAACTTCAATTAGCAAAGACAAATTGAAATTTTCAATAGGGAATGTAGAGCCTGTGCAGCCAGAAACATCAGAAGAATCATTTGTAGTTGTGGTTATAATTTCAATTGTTGCAATTGCAGCTGCATTATTCTATCTTAAAGGATATAGAAAATAATCAAACTAAAAGTACTGCAGCAGCAAAAACAGTGGTCCATTTACCATCTTTGTCACCACGTGTTTGCGAAGTGATGTTATGAGTTTTGTAAATTTCTCCAGAAATTTTCCACTGTTGCCTTTTCTCATCCCAGTTCTTGTCAACATCAAATGGAATTCCTAATGAAGAAGCAAGCATTTGTGCTGCAATATCTTCAGCATAATCACCTGCTTGAGTTTCAGTTTGTCCAAAAGCTTCGTATTCAGACAAGTAACCATATCTCTCTTTATCCTTTGGTTGTGCTATTCCTACAGAAGCAGAACACATTCTGTGAGGTTCATTTGTTTGATTCTTGGAATAAATTGTAAATAAAATCTGTCCAGGTTTAATTTGTTGTAATCCCTCCTTTCGGGTAATCAATTTTGCTTTTGGTGGGAAAATACTAGAAATCAAAACGAGATTTGTTCCAGCAATTCCAGCATCTCTCAAAGCATATTCAAAACTAGTCAATCTATCTTCATGCACTCCTTTTCCTCTTGTGAGAAATAATTTTTTGGCGACTAAATCTAACATTTGCAAAATTCTAGAAAATGAGTTAATATTTAACTTTTTTATCAAAGACTAAATTCGTTCTACAAAACTAACAATGTAGATTTTAAAATTAATCTCGTTTCTTTTTCTTTTTTCTTTTATCAGGAGCTTTTGCTTCTTGCGTCAAAAGGAGGAATGTGAAAAATGCTCCCAATCCTACATTGACCACCCCCATAAACGTGATAAACATAGTTTGTTCTTTTCCAGCAATAGGAGATAAACCAATTATGATACCCAAAATACCAGTTCCAAAGAACATCATCATCAAAACTTTGACTCTGGTTGGTTCGATGTATCTCATAACTGGTATCAAAAAATAGTATTATTATAAACTGACGGTTATGAAAATCTCTAGAAAAATCCTTACAAAATGAACACAGGTAACACTTTAAACCTTCAAAAATTTCATTTTACTTCGTGCCAATGTAGCTCAGCCTGGCTAGAGCATTCGCCTTGTAAGCGAAAGGTCATGGGTTCAGATCCCATCATTGGCTTTAAAATTTTAAAATCATTTGGCAATACGATTAAGTATGTTGAATTTTGGAACAATCTTACATGAGTTTTGAAGACAATGAGATAAAACAAAATGAATTTTCTCAGAATAAATCAAAACCAAATGGCTTGATAATAGCATTAATTGTTGCAGTAGGAATTGCAGCCTTTTTTGCAGGAATGTATTTCTCAAATATGAATTCAAATCAAATTTCGCAAGAAGATCTAGATGATGCAATTGCAAAACTTGAACTCAAAATACTACAAAATAGGCTACCAACAAATCAACCATCAGAGCCTGTAAAAATTTCAGCTGATGATGACCCCATAATTGGAGATCCAAATGCGCCAATCACAATAATTGAATTTTCTGATTTTCAATGTCCATTTTGTGCACGATTCCATGTTCAAACACTTCCGTTACTTCTTGATCAATACATAGAACAAGGAAAAGTAAAGTTAGTCTTTAGAGACTTTCCAATACAAAGTATTCATCCAAATGCATTACCTGCATCAGTAGCAGCAGAATGTGCAAATGAACAAGGTGAATTCAAAGCAATGCACGATATGTTATTTGATAATCAAAAACAGTGGAGTGATCAAGAAACAGTAGATGCATTATCTATGTTTAGTCAATATGCATCTGAAATAGGATTAGAGCAAGGAACTTTTGATTCTTGTCTAACTAGTGGAAAATACATTGAAGAGATAAGAAATGATCTTGATGATGGTAGGAGTTATGATGTTACAGGAACTCCAGGATTTTTTGTTGGGAATGACGATATAGGTTATGTTGAATTAAAAGGTGCACAACCTTTTGAAAGCTTCAAAAAAATTATTGATGCACAGTTAGAGGCATAAATAATAACAAGCGTTTATTAGACCTTAACTGCGACTTTACGCATCGGAATAATGACGTCTGGCAATGAGCTTTTCGTCATTGCTAAAGAGAAGAAAATAAAATGACAAAATTTCAAGATTTAGGATTAAAAGAAGACATACTCAAAGGACTTGACGACCTTGGATTTGAAGAAGCATTTCCAATTCAAGAGGCAGTAATTCCAGTATTACTTACTGGAAGAGATGTTGTAGGACAAGCACATACAGGTTCTGGAAAGACTGCAGCATTTTCATTATCAATGCTACAAGAAATTCAACCAAAAAATGGCATTCAAGGTTTGATCATGGCACCAACAAGAGAGCTTGCAATGCAAA
>JACENB010000042.1 GCA_013867245.1 Nitrosopumilaceae archaeon | reverse complement strand
GAACTCAGTTCAGAAGTTAAAAAATAGTTTATTGAGAAATCCATTCAATAATCTTTTCACTTAACGATTGAATCATAGGCATTATTGAATCATTGATTGTTTGTGCAACTTCAGGAAATGCAACAGAAAACAGAATTCCAATAATTATTCCGATAATTAATGAAATTTTACCCATAATTGATGTAAATTAGAATAGTGAATAATAGTATATGTTACAATAAAAAATTGAAAATCAGACCAAATTATAATAATTCTTTTTCGGTTTAAAAATTACAAATTGATTTACCATATCAAGTAAAAATTCTTCAGATTCCTCCCTAGTTCCAAATAACAAAGGGTATTTCTCCATAAAATCAATTAAAACATCTTGATTAACAGACACGTCATCATCACCTCGTATCTCTCTAAAAATATAAAATAATTTTTCTTTTTTATTACTAAGAGGAGTAATTCTACCAAAAGAATTTTTTGTTAACAAACTATGATCAACTTTTGGAGTATCAAGACCCAAAAATTTCAGAATTTCCTTATCAATATCTTGTTTAATTGATTCATTTTGTACACTTTTACAAAATTGAACTAAATCCTTATTTTCATTTACAGGTAGATTCGATAAATCAATCAATTCCAATAATTTTTTACGATCTATTAATACCACATTTTTGATTTTTGCTAAGTTTTTTGCAGAAGAAAGGAATTTGTTGTTAGTAATTACAACGGACATTTGAGAATTGTATTTTCTCGAAGAATCCAATACTCTTTGAACAGAAGTAAAAGTTAATTCAGATTCTGAACGAGTGGTTTGAACTGCAAGGCGATAATTAGATTGTTGTAACATCATATCACATCCATATTCTTTTGAACGATTTGTTACTGTAGTGGAATAGCCTAATTTTTCAAATAATTTAATGATAAATTCTTCAAATTCACGACCAGAAGTATTATCAAGATTAGATAAATCATGAATTGAATACATGTCATTTTGACTTATTAATAGCAATTAAAATAGATAATCAAATTGACAGAGATTCAACTAGAAGGTTCAGGGGGATGGATTAAAGCAGATCTTACCGACGAACAAGTAAAAGAATCAAAACTGGTTCCAAACATGGAAAAATATTTTTTAGGAAAACTTGAAAAACTTGACACAGCAAAAATGTTTAATCATTTTTGTAAGCAATGTAATTCAGAGTTTGATGGTCCAACTCAAATACAGATTGAAGAAAAACCAAACGAAGCAGTTGCAGATGGTTTAATTCTAATTGAAAGGGGACAGTACACATGTCACCAATGTAATTCAATCATTGGAGAATATCGTGTTTTTAAAAAAAGTGAATAGTCAAAAATAATCATTGTGGCGAATCAAAACGTATTCAATAAATACTGCAATTTTTCAGCAATGTTATGGCAAATATGAAATGTGTATCATGTGGAATTGGTTTTTTCTCACCAACAGGATCAAACAAATGTTCCAGATGTGCAGGTAAAGAATCTCAAGGTACTGAGGGACATGACTCTTGTGGCTGTGGTGGGCACAATTGTTAACTCTTTTTTTCTTCAATCTAAAATATAACTAACAAAAAAAAGCAATGTTATGACAAAAACATCAAGTGAAATGAAACAATTAGTGGAAGAATTTATCAGAGTTACTAACGTGAAATATGAAGATCAAACTGAAAAAATAAAACAAAAAAGTGATCTAGTAGATTGGCAATTTCATGTTGGAACAAATGTAATCGTCAGTAAAAATGCCAATAGGGAAGACAGAGTGCACATTAATGTAAATATGAGATTCCCACCAGAAGATTCAAAATTACTAATTAGTAAAAATCCATCATTTTCTAAAACAATTATGGAAGTTAGTGAGATTTGCACAGTATGCAACATGGGGCATCAATGGATTAAAGATGGTGAAATAATAGCAGGTTTGGCAATTTTTTCTCACATAGATGAACAAAATTTGAATAGAATTTCATTCCATAATGCTTGGGATAATGTAGCCAGGGTATCAGGACATGTTCAAAAAATCCTACGTTCAAATTTTAGTAGTTTTTCATCAAAAAATAATTTAACAGATGAAACAACAGGTAAAACAATGTACGGGTAAATCAAAAAATAATTTTACAGACATACCAAAGTATACATAGACTGATTAAAAAAAATAAGCAAATGATATCTTTTGAATACAGAATTTTAAGCGAATATAAAATAAAAGTAGCAAAAATAGACACTCTTGTAAAATCAATAATGTCTCACAATCTACCAAAAAGTACTGAATGTAAAGATGCATCAGAATTTTTGGATGTCATGGTAAATGAAATAGACCAATTTTACAAAAATAATAGTGAAATCTTATCAAAAAATGGAAAAAAACCTCATGCACGTTCACGCTTACCAGAAAATAAAAAATGGTTAGAAAATATTGAAAGATTTTATGAATTAAACCCTAGAAGAAGACCAAGAAAATAATCAAAATTATTGAGACAAGAGTTCCCAATCATTTTGTCCACATTTACATTGTTTTCCAGATGAAACAATGTAATCCATGAATTCCAAATCAGTGCAAGGCCCCTGATCAGGAATTAAAATTTTTGAAGTACATTTTCGACATTTTGCTTCAAACCCATCCATAAAATCACAATTTATTATAGTCTAAAATATCAAAAGTTTTTGGATTCAACAAATTCAACTATTGAAAGAATTTCACCCATTTCTACAAGATGTCCATAACTAGTGTTTTTGGCATTTTTCATAGGTTTGTTATTAACACTAATGAATAACATGTTGCCATCAGATAGAGGAATTGTAATTCTTTTGATCTTGGAGTATGAAGTTATAGAGTATAATCCGTTACCTATGTGTTCTGCAGATGATGCATATTCATTCCATTCGCCTCTAGATCTAGACATGGTTGCTTTAGTTTTTTCAATTGGAACAATATTGGCAATACCATCTCTTTGACTGTTCCAAAGTAGATTTCCATTTGCATCAGATACGGCTGCAAATCTAACAGATTCATTAAAATCCATTATCATATTCAAAAGCTGCTCATATTTTTCCATTACATGACAAACGTTATTTCGGTTAATATAATCTTCGAAATTATGAAATCTAGTGCCAAATAATTTTATTATTTCTATTCTTCAAAAGTATTGACAAAGTCAACTATTGACATAATTTTTCCCATTTGCACATATCGACCATAACTCTTTGTTTTTGTCTTTTTGAGAGGAGTATTATCTACATAGATCATTAACATGTGAAATGCATCAAGAGGAATAGTTACTTGTTTAACTTTTTGAAAAGAAGCAATATGATACATTGCTCGTCCTAGATCATCTGAATCTTCTATTTTACATCGAGTAATCCAGTCTGAAGATTCACGAACTAGTGTTTTTTTAATTTCCTCTAGTGGAACTTTAATTTCAGAATCATCTCTAATGGTATTCCATAGAATATTTCCTTTTGTGTCACTTATGACATTAATCAAAATTGATGGTTCGTAGTCCATTAGCATATGAAGTAATTTTTCATATCTTGACATACCATAAATCAAGTTTTTGTAGAATAAAAACTATTATTCATTAGAGTGAATAATTGGCACTAGAAAAAGGTAAAAAAATAATTTATAACTGATTTGATTAGACAATTTACATGGAAAATCCATATACAGATAAAGATTTTGTACATGAAGTTTGGGAAGAATTTCCTCAATTAGCAGAATGGCATAATCTAGATAATGATATTTTACCAATTTGGAAATTAGAACAGTTCATTGAAGCAGGATACCATAATTTTGATGCAGGAAGAAAACCACTTTACCATTTAAGTAAAATGATAGAAAAGTATGCGCAAGACAACAAAGAGCCTTTACTGGCAACATTTGAGAAAATTGCAAAATTTTCGTATGTTAAAGAAAGATATCAGGAAATGGTGAAAGGTATGCCCAAAGTATGGATAATTGCAGATTTTGATGATGAAGTAATTCCAACAGATGTTGTTATACCAAATTCAGAATTCCTTAGTTGCAG
>JACENB010000115.1 GCA_013867245.1 Nitrosopumilaceae archaeon | reverse complement strand
AGGTTTCTCGGCAGGTTTCTCGGCAGGTTTCTCGGCAGGTTTCTCCTGAGATTCAGTAATTTCAGAAGTTTTTCTTAATGTAACGTCAAAAACAGAGTATACTGAAGAAAACAAATCATTAACAACAATCCAAATTGTATTCAAATTATCAACAGAAGAAGGAAGAGGGTTTTTAGAATCGCCCAATATTTCAGAAAATATACCATCTTTTACTTTTAAATGAAAATTTCCTTTCCATAAAGGAGTGAATTTTTTGGCACGAATGTCATTATCAGAAGGTTTTACATCAATGATTGAAATTTGAGCTTCGTATACTCCAGATTGCTTAAAAGGAGCCTGCCCTTGAATTTCTATTCGCGGTTGAGAAGACACATCCGTTTGTTAATATTTGAAGTATTTCAGGATTTGGATCGCCGCATTTGAATAAACCCGAAAATATAAGAAAATATACGATTAAGATGGTATTTATCTAGAGGAAAATGGAAAGTGAATAAGTTGTTTGGTAAGAAAAAGAAAAAAATAGAAAATAAATCAGATGATGAAGAATCAAAAAAAATAGTCACTAAAGAAACTAGTTTAGTAGATCCAAGTTACAATATTAAAAAATTATTTAAAAAAGGAATAAACTTGATGGCAGATGAAAAATTAGATGATGCTGTAGAAGTATTTCAACAAGCATTACGAATTGAACCAGACAATGTAGAAATTTTAATGAAATTAGGATATGCAGAATTCCATTTAGATAATCACAATGATGCATTAAAAGTATATGACAAAGTTCTGGAAATAGATGTAACAAATCCAGAAGCATGGAATCTCAAAGGATTAGTTCATTATGAACAAAAAAAATATGCTCAAGCTTTAGATGCAGTTAACAAAGCAATTGAATCAGATAAAACATACGGAATGGCATGGTATAACAAAGCATGTTTCTTATCATTGTTAAATCAAGTACCAGAATCATTACAAGCATTAAAACATTCAATAGAAATTGATGTAAAAAATGCAAGAAAGTCAATTAGAGATAAAGACTTTGCAAATGTAAGAATTGAAGAAGGTTTCAAAAGAATTCAAGAAGTAGTAGTTTTAGAATCAGTTAGACAAGGATATCACACACTAGGTGCAATTGTATGGACAACATTTCTAGATAAAGCAGATGCAGAATTATCTTTAAAGAAATTATTAGAAAAAGGACTAATTGTTCAAAATGAAAAACGTGATGGATTAAGTAAAATTCCAGTATATGATCTTGCAGACAATATTGCAGAAAAAATTGGAAAAGAGAAAATAGGATTATTTGGAATTACAAAAAAGAAGTTACCAAAACCAGTTAAAAATTTGAAAAAATTGAGTCAATCAATTCAAACTGCAAAAGAAGCAATAGAAGAAGGAGATGTAGGTAAAACCATAGCAGTTTTTGAGGAGTTCATAGATCCAACAAAATCAGGAGAACAAATGATTGAAAACTTCTTTGAAGAACATAGAGAAATAAGATTATGGAAGATTAGATTAAACGATAGGGGAGAAGACTACATCATAGACAACAAGGACAAAATGTTAGAAGTCTTTGACAATATCGAAGTGACAATTACAAAGAAACTAAGAGACGAGATTGCATAAATTATTCTGCAGATAAATCCCAATAATTAGCATCTTCTTGCTTGATTGTAGGTTTTTGAAGATTTTTCCATTCCTTAAAGGACCGAACATATAATTTTGCATTTGGGAGTTCTGCAGATTTAAGAGCATAATATGCAAGACCAGACAAAGTACCAACACTACCACAATAAGTAATTATTTCAGAATCTCCTGAAACACCTCGATTACCTAACAATCTTTTCATATCTTCTTTTGAACGAAGAATTTTATCATCACTTGCAAGAGTACGGTAAGGAAGACTAATTGCACCAGGAATATGTTGTTCCAAATAGTTTAATCGTTCTCGATTATCAATCAAAATTACATCATCTCGAGTTTTTGCAGATTCTAAATAATCAGATGTTGCCAAGATATCAGATTGTAGATTCATTGAATGGTCTTTTTTAGAAACATCAGGAATTTTTGAATCGTTTTCTAACCCTAATGATTTCCAATTACCATATGTAGTTTCAAGTAAAGTGACATTTGAATGACCAATCCATTCTAAAGTCCAGGCCACTCTAGATGCCAGTGCACCAAAAGTGTCATCATAAACAACTACAGGAGTTTCGTCATCAATTCCCATTGAATTTACAAGTTTCAAAACATTTTCAGGACTATCATCAGACAATAATGTTGCCAATGGTAAATTCACAGAATTAGGAATATGATCTTGTTTATAGTCACCCTCACGTCTTACATCTATTACTCGTATACTATTATCACGAATTTCTGAACGAACAGAATCAACATCAGAAGTAATTTTAACTGATTGAGTCAAGCAGCACATTCACCCTTACCAGTTTTTGTGTGATAACTAGTATCGCTGCCATAATCAAGATAGAAATCAGGATCATCATCTATACTTGGAGGAACAATTAGAGGTTCCAAGATTTTTTTGATATCATTAATGGATTTAACAGCAGAATCTTCACTATCATTTACAATTCTATGAATCCAAGATTTCAATGTATCATCAGATTTTTTATTTTCTTTAAACAATTCAATTATTTTTAAAATTACTGGAATCACTCTTTTTGCAGGAACTCGCAGACAGGTTTGACCCAACATAGTCTCTCCATCAAATCTACCACCAAGAGACATTTGGTAATTTGCATACATGTCTTTACCATTACGTCCACCTCCTCCAAAGAAACCAATGGTTGCAATTCCATGTTGTCCACATGAGTTTGGACATCCACTGATCTTAATTGAAGAATCTACTAGATCATCATCTTCATCAAGTTTCAATTCTAAGAATTTTCTTTGAATTTCTTTTGCCAATCTATGAGAATTAGTTAGTGCTAAATTACAAGAAGTAGTTCCAGAACAACCAACAGGAGTAGTCATTGTTAGGGCTCCAGATTTTGCAAGTCCTGATTGCAATAATTTTGAATATAATGCAATCAAGTCATCCTCGTGAACATATCTTAATGCAACATTTTGTACAAATCCAGTTCGAGCTTTACCTTCAGAAGAATAGTCACGAATAATGTCAGCTAATGCAGATAATTGATTTGAGGTAATATCTCCAGCTTCTAAAGTAATAAACACAGAACGGTAGTCAGATTGTTTTTGTTTTACAGTATTAGTTTTTAGCCATCTTGCATAACCATCAGGAGCAGAGCCACCAGTTTCATCACTAATTTTTAATGGTCGAGTAATTTTATCAGGAGTAGTATCAACTTTTAATTTAGTAACTACAGATTGTGTAGCTCTGACAATTGCTCTTTCTTTCAATACAAGATTTTGGAATTTTTCCCAACCCATATCATTTACAAGATAACGCATTCTATTTCTAGCAAGATTTTTCCTATCTCCCAATCTATCAAATATTCTCATTACAGCAATAGAAGTATAAAGTAAATCTTCTTCAGGAGTAAAGTCTTCTAACTGGTGTCCAACAAATGATTTGTTACCCAAACCACCACCTAAGAAAATTTTGAAACCTTTTTGTTCAGAACCATCAACTTGTTGAATTTCTGGAATTAAACCAACATCAACCATTCTAACCATACCATGTTTTTCACAGCAAGTAAAATTAAATTTGAATTTGCGTGGAAGACTTTGAGCCATAGGATTACGTAAGAAAAATTTAGCAGTTGCTAAAGCATAAGGAGTTGAATCAAATTTTTCATCACTGCAAACACCAGAAAGTGGACTACACATTACATTTCTAACAGAATTACCACATGCCTCTCTAGATGTTAAACCAACTTCTGCAAGTGATCTAAAAATTTCAGAAACATCTTCTAAAATTACCCAGTGTAGTTGAATATTTTCACGAGTTGAAAAGTGGGCACTTCCTATAGAATATTGTTCACTAAGTTTAGATAATTTTTCAAATTGTTTTGGATAAATTTCACCAGCAGGTAATTTAACACGAACCATTGCATAATCACTAGTCATTCTAGTTCCGT
>JACENB010000025.1 GCA_013867245.1 Nitrosopumilaceae archaeon | reverse complement strand
ATGGTTCTGATTTTGGTAGATTTGAAAAACAGTCTGATGAGCAATTTGAATCAAATCCTGCTGAATATCAAGAACCTCCAAAATCTTCAAAACCTCAAACCAAAAACATGCTAGTTTTAGGTGAGTTACATAGAGGAGTTAGATTGTTTGAAAATATTCAAAAAAATACCGGTTTGACTACTGAGGAACTTAATTCCATTTTAGAAGATTTAGAAAGTAATGGATTGATGAAAGCCCAGCAAAAATCTGGATTATTTGGTATGAAAACTGAATTAGTCCCTACAGATAAGGGCTTCAAAGAATACTATTCTTAGAATTCGATTCACAAAATTTTTTCATAGAGACCCCCATCTTACGATTTCTGAGAATAATCTGTGTGCCGGGGGCGAGTTTCGAACTCGCGACCTCCAGATTATGAGTATTGCCTTAGTTGGAGAACCGTTAGAGTTTACCAATTGAACTGGCACTCTAACCAGGCTGAGCTACCCCGGCATACTATATGGTCAAAAATATGGGAAATTAAATGATTCTACGGTGCTAAATTATGCTATATTTTATGATTTTAGAGTTCTTTGAATTCTATTTTAGATTTTTCCATTCTACATCCTCATTTTTTACCCAAAGGAATTTCTTTTGTAATGCTGCAGTGTATAATTTCTCCCATTCTGCTCCTACCTCATCAGTCCATGCTTTGAAAACACGAGGATCTATGTAATTTCTAAGGGATGTTCCAATAGCATAATCTTTGGTTTTTTCTGATAAATCTAATTGAAGTTCTAATTTTTGTAATCTTTCTTTATGTTTTGATTTTTGTTTCTTGATTTGTTCATTTAGTGTCTTGATTCTTTTTGTTTTACTTTTCTTTTGGATATCTGTTTTTGGTTCCTTTAATTCCACTTTTTTAAGAGTGTCTTGAGTTTTTACCCATGCTTTTTCTTTTTCTAATTTTTTAATAGAATCTCTTTTCTTTTGTAATGTTTGTTCATATGTTTTAGGAATTGTTCTTTTGTGATTGCACATTATTGCAGCCTCCAAGTTTGCTAATTTTGCATGGTATAGTTTTTCATTTGCTGTTTTTGATTTGATTGTGTCATGTTCTAGTAGGTATTTTTTAACAACTGAAGTTGCTAGGTATGTCCTAAACACTTTGGCAGTTAATCCTTTCACAATTCCTGAATAATATTGGTTAACGTGTCTTGATGTAATTCCTTCAAAAATTTCATCTTTTGGTTTTTTCTTTTCTATGAGATTTTTAAGATTTTTATGAAATTGCTCGTCATGACCTTCAGCTACTACTGTTTCTTGCCATCTGACACTATCCTTACCTAGAAAATCAAATTCAATTGTATTTGCTGTAATTTTGATGTGCTCTTTTCGAAGAGTTGTTGCGCCTACGGTATCTGCCTCATCTGGGTCTTTTTCGTCTCCTACCCTCATAGCAGTTCTATAAATCAAATAACATGCAGTTGATATTCTATTAATTTTAGGATCTTTACTTTTCATATCCTTAACAATTCTATCTTTTATCTTTTCAATTTCATTTCCCAGTTTGACTGCTTTTTCATATTTTTCCTTGTCTCTATCTTGTTTGAGTCCTGCAGTATCTGCCAACCATACATATTTTCTTTTTTGTGTAAGAAAGTCCATCCAACTTGCTAACCACATTGAATCATTATCGTGAATAATTTTGCCCCAATTACCTTCTGGCTTTTTTGCATCTTTTCCCATGTTTAGTGTAACATCCTTTGCTGTAACTCTTGGTTTCCATTTACCTCTTAGTGGATGTTCTCCTCTGCCTATGAAAATTCCTGGAGGTTCTGCCATATAGTTTCCAACTTCAACTTCTTTTCCATCCATGATGGCAATTCCGTATTTTATTTTTAATTTTTCACGTAATTCTTTTCTTTTTTTAGCTAGTTCCTTTTTTTCTTCTTTTGTCATCATTTCTTTGAGATCTTTTTCTTTATCTACAATTTTGTATGCATTTGAAAAATCAATGTCTTCATATGATGTTTTTTTAAATTTTGAATCTAATGTTTTGACAAAATCTCCTGTAAAGTTTTTTTGAAAAACCTTGTCTTGTGCATATGGGGTATCTTTTTTCTTTGCCCACTGATATACCATTTCTTCTTGATTTATGTCAAGATCGATAGTATCTCCTTGAATTTTTATTTTAATTCCTTGTTTCTCATATTCCGGAGGAAACAAGATTCCATTATGTTGTAATTTTTTCCATTTCATTTTAGATCTGTGGACTTTGACAAAAACTCGTCCGTATCTGTATATAATTTAACATAAAGTGATTATCAGCCTGGAAATAGCTCTTTACTCATATATTTTTCAAATTCTAGGTCAGTTTTGGCTTGCTTTGCCTCCATAAACATAGCTGCATCAGTACCCACAATATATCGTGGTAAGATTTCATTACTGTTGATGGCTTTAACTATCACATCTGCAACTTGTGATGGTGGAGTTCCCATTTCAGCCATCATTTTGAGACCTGCTAAAATATGATCAGTTAATTCTTTGTATTTTGGATCCGTTTTTGATTCTGGGATTTTCATTGAATTGAAGAAATTTGTTTTAATTACTCCTGGTTCAATTAGAGTGGTTTTAATTCCAAATTGACCAAGCTCATATCTTAAACATTCACTAAATCCCTCTAAAGCAAATTTTGTACTAATATAGGCTGGCGAACCTGGTAATCCAATTTTTCCAACAACTGAACTGATATTTACAATGGTTCCTGATTTCTGATTTCGCATTATTGGAGAAACTTCTTGAATTATTCTAACAATACTAAAAAAATTTGTGTCAAATTGTTTTCTAAAATCATCTAACGTAATGTCTTCAGTACATCCAAACTGACCGTATCCTGCATTATTTACTAAAACATCTAATCTTCCACATTCTGTTGAAATTTCTTTAATTGCTGAAACTATTGATTCTTCTTTATCTACATCTAATTGGATAATTTTTATTTTGAGATCTTCTTTTTTTGCAGCATATTCTAATTCTGCTGATTTTTTTACATCTCTCATACTTGCATATGTTTCATAACCGTCTCTAGCTAGTGCTAATGCTGTTTCTAGTCCAATACCTGATGAACTACCTGTTACAAGAGCAACTTTTTCCATAGTTATGTTATTTTTTTTCTTATATTTATCCCATTTTGATTTTTTTATACTAATGGTTTGTCTCCTTCCATTGGATCAATCAACTCTGTTTTCTCTCCATTGTTGATTCTTTCTAGAATTTCTAATGCTGAATATTTATGTAAAAATTCATTATTGTTTCCACATCTGTATGAAAATGTACATCTTGGACATCCTGCCTCATTTTTACAAGGGCATTCTTTTACAATATGCATACTTCTTTCTAGTGCTTTTTCAAATCTATCGTATAATGCCTTACTAGCACCACTTCCTCCAATTGCACCATCATAAATGAAAATTAAGCCTGATGTGCCTAAAGAAATTCCTCCTAAATCTTGAGATACTCCTCCTGTAATCATGTTGCTTCCCTCAATTACAACATGTTCTGTTGCATGATATCCACTGGCTTCTGTATATTCTTCATCTTCAGATTTTTCCATGATTTTTAGAGGTCTTGGTGCATGAAATACAATTCCTTTTGTAATAAAGTCGTATTCTAGTGGTGTGTCTAACATCACTTTTTCACCTTGTGCAACTTCTTGCCCTAATTCTATATTCACATAACCATAAACTTTTTTCTCTATGTGCAATTTGCAAAATGCTATTTCAATTCCTCCTGCATTTCTTTTTTCAAATATTGTTTCAATTGTTGGCCATTCTTCTGTTAATGATTTTGTATAGTATGGATAATCTTTTTGTACTCTTTCAATTTTAGCATAATTATTTTTTGGATAATTCAATTCTTTTACTTTGTAGCGTGAACCAGCTAGAAAATAGATTGCATCTTTATGTAATTCTTCTAAAGCAATAGGTAGTATTCTGTCACCTACTTTTTTTTCATTTAGAAAAATATCTATTGATTTACCAATACCTCTAATGCTATAGTCATTTAAAATTGAATTAATTTTTTCAAAATTGGGAACTAATCTATTATTTGATTCTATTAAATTTCCTTCTGTTAAATGATATTCAATCATTTTTTCATGCTCTTTTAATTCATGTTTTGAAATTGGTTTATCACAAGCAATGGCTAGAATTTGAAATTCTTCTACAAATGGATTCTTTGGATCAATGTATGTTTTTTCAATATCTTCAAAATAATCATTAGGATGATTTTTGTAATATTGTGAAATGGGATCATTACCTAATGCTAAAAATGCATATCCTCTTTGTCCTTTTCTTGCAGCTCTTCCTATTCTTTGAGTCAGTCTGTTTACTGGAATTGTAGATGAAATAACACAATCAACATTTCCAACATCTATGCCTAATTCTAGGGTAGGTGTGCATGAAATTGCTTGTAATTTGTCTTCTTTGAATTGTTTTTCAACTGACATTCTATAATTTGCCATTAATCCTGCTCGATGTACTTTGATGTTGATTTTTTGTTTTTTTGTTTGCATTGCTAGAAGTTCAGCATTCAAATGAGAATTGCTAAAAATCATTGTCTTATGATTTTTATCTGTTAATTTTTTTGTCAATTCTACCATGAGATTTCTCTGAGTTCTAAGTGTTGGAAATATCATCACAAAATCGGTTTCCCCCTTTTTGCCTGAACCCTTTACTAATTGCATTTTTTCTCCAAATAATTGCTCACAAAATGTTTTAGCATCCTCAAGTGTTGCTGATGCGGCAACAAATTGTAATTTATTTTTGCAAATTCGTTTTAGTCTTTTTATGATATAGTGAACATTAGATCCAAAAATTCCTGAATAAACATGTGCTTCGTCTACCACTAAAATCTCTGTTGAATTTAATAAATTTGAAAATTTAGTTTGATGCCATAAATGATAATGTAGAACATCAAAATTGGTAATTATAATTTCTGGTGGTGTATCAATAATTTCTCTTCTTTCTTCTAATTTTGTATCTCCATCAAAAACTTTAACATTAATTTTAATTTTATCTGCAAATTTTTGAATTTTTGGAAATTGATCTCTAGCTAATGCTTTTGTTGGATATACAAAAATTGCAAAAATCTTGCCTTTGTTTGATTCTTTTTTTATTCTTTGAATAACTGGAATTAAAAATGCCTCTGTTTTTCCTGATGCGGTTGGCGCTTCAATAACAATATTTTCTCCAAATACTATTTCTTGTATTGCATCTTCTTGAAATTTATAGAATTGTTTAATTTTTGATTCATTTAGAAAATTTGAAATATTTTCATCTAATCCTAATTCCTCAACTTTGCATCCCATTTTAGGCTCAGAATTCTTTAAAATTTTATAATCAGAAATAAAATCTTTTTTTGAATGCAAAATTTCTTCCAGAAATTTTTCGGGATTTGATTCCCCGATCATTTCATTAATTTCTTTTTTTGTTCTGATTATCCCTTCATCTGCTAATTCATCAGTTAGTTCTTTTTGTTTAACTAATCCTTTGTCAAATCTTGCTAGAAATTCTAGGAATACTTCATCAGGATTTTTTGAAAATTCTAGGATATCTTGAATTCCACATTTACTACACGACACATGCATTTTTTTATTGAATGTTTTTTGAATTTCAATTTTTGATTTACATTTTGGACATGAAAATTTCAAGATCTATTATATTAGAAATATTTGATGATTTATTGTTTAATTTCTTTATTAACCAATGAGATTATTAACCTAGAAACAATCTTTAATTTAAAAATGAAGAAAGTGGAAATAAACAAAATTTACAATGAAAATTGTATTGATGGAATGAAATTAATCCCTAAAAATAGAATTAATCTTGTAATTACTGATCCTCCATTTGCTATTAATTTTAAAGCAAAAAAAGCTAATTACAATAGAACTGCTTCCAGAGTTCTATCTGGATACAATGAAATAAAACCTGAGGACTATTATGATTTCACGTTTTCTTGGATGAGTGAGGTGTTTAGAATTTTAAAAGATTCTGGAAGCATGTATGTTTTTTCAGGTTGGAATAACCTCAAAGATATTTTACGTGCCTTGGATGATGTTGGATTCATTACCATTAATCATATTATCTGGAAATATCAGTTTGGGGTAGTTACAAAAAAGAAGTTTGTCACTTCACATTATCATTGTCTCTATGTTTGTAAAGATGATAAAAAAAGAAAATTTTTTCCTTTTTCTAGATTTAAAAAAGATGACAAATCTGAAGATGGACGAAGTCTTCATTATCGTGATAAAGAGGATGTTTGGGATATTAAAAGAGAATATTGGTCTGGTGATGAAAAGACTCCGACTAAACTTCCTTCAGAAATAATTAAAAAATTATTGGAATATTCTAGTGAAAAAAAAGATATTGTTTTTGATCCTTTTTTGGGTTCTGGACAAACTGCAGTTGTAAGTAAATCTCTTAATCGGCGTTATCTGGGATTTGAAATTGTTCCTGATTATTACAAATTTGCTAAAAAAAGATTAGACAAAAATCTTTATCGAATTAAAAAATCAAAATAATTTTTATTTTTTTTCAGATGTATCCGTTGTTTTTTGACCCATTTTTGCAGATATCTCTTTTTGAATTTCATCATCTGTTTTACCTTCTGTTTTGATACCTGCTGATTTTGCAATCATTTCTAATTTTTCTCTTTCAGTCTCAACTGGTCCTGAAATTTTTGGTACTTCCTCAGTTACTTCTTTCATTTGTTGTTGAATTTCATTTTTGGCGTTGTTGTATTCACTAACAACTTTTCCCATTTTTTTCGCTGCACCTGGAAGCTTTCCTGTTCCTAAAACTAGTACCACTGCAACAAATATGATTATCATCCATTCACTACCACCTATATTTAGTGAATATTCTAACATGTTCAGATATTTTCTAATTTAAAATTAAACGTAATGTTTCAAATTGTGCCTAATCCTTTTTTAATTTTGAATTATTGATCTTCCTGAATTTTCAATGGTTCCAACTTTTTTCTTGATATGATAGCTAATACTGTAATTCCTACTCCAATAATTGAAAATATGATGTATGGTGTCTCGTCTCCAAATGATTGTGTTATTGGTCCACCTATAGTTGGTCCCACTGCCCAACCCAATCCAAAAATTGTTTCATAAGCTCCGATTATTTTTCCAGATATGCCTTTTTTTGTTTTGCTTAAAATAATTTCTAAAGTAAGTGGGAAAAATATACTAAATCCAAATCCCATTAAAACCAAAGCAATTCCAAATGTGATAATTGAATCTGCAACAACTGAAATTGCTAATCCTATAGAAACTGCTAATGTGGCTGCAATCAATGTATGGCTTGTTTTCTTTGCAAATTTTCCTGCTAATGCTAGTGAAATTACCCGTGAAATTCCAAATGCAAAAAATAAATACAAAACATCAGTTGCATTCATTCCTTTATCGTTGAGATATGCAGGAAAAATTGTTAGAATAATCCCAAATGATGATGTGCAGAAAATTAGTAATGTAATTACTTCTGGAAATTTTTTCATATCTTTAATTGCTGAAAAAGAAAATCTTTCGTGATGTACTTTGATTCTCTTTTTTGATGCTAATAATGCTGTAATTATTGCTGCTGCTAAAATGAATGCTGCAATTTGGAATAATATTCTATATGTGATGTCAAGATTTTCTAAAAATGCAGTTCCTAATAGTGGTCCTATCATGAAACCCATCACAAAAAACATTGTAAACCAAGAGATGTTTTTAACTCTGTTTTTCTCTGTACTTTCATTTGAAATAATTGATTCGCATGGTGGCCAGAAAAATGCATGAGCCACTCCTGTCATTATTCTAAATCCTAATAATTCTGGAACTGATTGTGCAATGGATAAAAGATAGATTGATGCTGAATTGATTGCTGCTCCTATTGCTAATAGATATGCATTGTTTATTCTATCTAGTAATATTCCTACAAAAAGTGGAATGAACATGTATGGTACAAAATTTGCTAATCCAATAAGACCTAATTCTGAATATGTTGCACCAATTACATTTTTTGCAAAAATTGGTAATATTGGACCATGAAGCCCATATGAAATACCTATGATTAATCCTGTTAGATTTACTAAGATTAGAACTCTATTCATTTGTATGCCGCAACCATTATTGCGCCACCCATAAGATCTTTTTCAAATTCTACTCGTGAAAATTTTTCTAATAACAATTCTTCTAATTTTTTATTTTGTGGCCATCTTTTGAATGTTCCATAAAGTGTTCCAAATTTTAATCCTAATTTTCCCCCTGCACTAAAAGCAAGAATTGGTAAAATGCATCTTAGATAAAATGCAACCCCTGCTCTGATAAAACTTTCATCTGGTTTACCTAAATCTACAATTACCATTCGTCCCTCTTTTTTCAATACTCGATGAATTTCAGAAATAGCAACTCTCAAATTAATTGCATCTCTTAGTGAATAACCGCATAATACTGCATCAAATTCTTCATCTCTGAATGGAATATGTTCGAAAACTCCATTTGCCATATCTGGAATTTTTTCAAAATGTGAGCCTGTATTTTTGAGCATTGGTACAAGAGGATCATAAAGAGTGATTGAAATTTCTCCGTCTGTTAGTTTTAATGCAGTTTTTGACATGTTTCCAAAACCAGAACCTGCATCTAGAATTTTATTTCCTTTGAGAACTCTTCCTGAAATTCCTCGATTTCTATGTTCTACATCTTTTCCTAATGAAATTATTGAATTTACTTTATCATAAATTGGAATGATTTCACGGAGTACTTCGATTACTTCGCTCCAGTAACTACTTCCTAAACCCATTATCTAAATTCTCCTTATGTCTGATTGAATATTTTTCAAATCTAAAACTTCTATTCGTTTGAAAATTTGGATACATTTTTAGAATAATTTTCTAAATCTGCTTCTGAAACTTTTTCAAAAACTTTTGATTCTGATGAAACTTTAGCCATTTTGACATTCTTAATTTCATCTTTAACTTCATCTTTCAAATTTATACATGCAATAGCTAATGCTGCTGCATCTTCTAAACTCATGTCTGGATTATAATTTTTTTCTAAAAATGAATTGACTTCATCTGCACCTGCACCAATTGCAACTGCTGTGAATTGTACATATGTTCCGCTAGGATCAATTACATAGATTGCTTCTCCTTTCTGATCAATTCCTGCAATAATCATTGAGACTCCGTTTGGACGCACTCCCCCATATTGAGTAAATTGATGAGCTGTATCTGCTAAGTATTTTGAAACAGTAGCAATTTCTACTGATTCATCATATGTCATTCTATTTCCTTGTGAGAATGCTCTTGCATTATCCACTTGAACTCGTGCATCTGGAATATATCCTGCTGCTGCAACTCCAATATGATAATCTACTTGAAAAATTTTCTGTGTAATATTTTTAGTTTGTAAAGTTCTTGCTTTTTCTTCTACTGCCATGATTACGCCTTGTTTGGTACTAATGCCAATAGCTAATGTTCCTCTTTTTACCGTCTCAATTGCATATTCGACTTGATAGATTCTACCATCAGGAGAATACATTGTTGGTGTCATGTCGTAACCGCGTGATGCCATCATGATAATACAACTTTATTCCCAGTCAATTTAAGGGTAATTATCTCTCAATTATTTTAGAATTTTTGAAAATCTAAAATCTTAATATTCAATTTTAAACCAAACTTATATAATCTGAATTAGAATACTATCGTTATCATGGTAAAATCTGATCCATTTGCCAATGCAACTAAGCAAGTTAATGATGCTTGTGACATACTTGGAATTAATGATAAGGGCATTCGTGAATATCTTGCAATGCCAAATAAAATGTTGAGAGTTAAAATTCCTGTAAAAATGGATAATGGAAAAATTAGAGTATTTACTGGTTTTAGAAGTCAACACAATAACGATAGAGGTCCATACAAAGGAGGCATTCGTTATTTCAACCCTGAAGGTGGTGTTGAGTATATGGAAAGAGAAGTTATGGCATTATCATCATGGATGACTTGGAAATGTGCAATTGTTGATGTTCCACTAGGTGGAGGAAAAGGTGCTATTTACGTAAACCCAAAAACTGAAAAACTCAGTGATGGGGAAATGGAAAGATTGACTAGAGGTTTTGCTTACAAAATTGCAGAAATTATTGGACCTGAGAAAGATATTCCTGCACCTGATGTTTATACTACTGGTAGAGAAATGACCCAAATTATGGATACGTTTAGTAAATTAAATGGAAACAAATACTCTCCAGGTGTAATTACTGGAAAACCAATTCCTATGGGTGGTTCTTTAGCAAGAAATGTTGCTACTGGATTGGGTACAGCATATACTGTTAGAGAAGCTGCAAAAACTTTGAAAATAAAATTAAAAGGTGCAAAAGTAATTTTACAAGGATTTGGAAATGCTTCTACTTTTGCTGGTGAATATTTAGAAAAAATGGGTGCAGTTGTAGTTGGAGTCAGTGATTCCAAAGGTTCAATTTTAATTCCTAAAGGTGCCAAAGTAAGTAAAATTTTAGAACACAAAGAAAAAACTGGATCAGTTGTAGGATTTACTGGAAGTAAAAAAGTCTCAACTGAAGAATTGCTAACTGCAAAATGTGAAATTTTAATTCCTGGAGCCTTAGAAAATCAAATAACTGCAAAAATTGCTGAAAAATTAAATTGTAAAATTATTGGTGAAGCTGCAAATGGGCCAACATTACCTGAAGCTGATCCTGTAATTGAAAAGAAAAAAATTCTTGTAGTTCCTGATATTTTAGCAAATTCTGGTGGTGTATGTATCTCCTATTTAGAATGGGTTCAAAACAATATGGGATACTATTGGAGTTTTGATGAAGTTGCATCAAAGATGGAAAAAAATATCACACAAGGATTCAAAGATGCATATGCATTATCCAAAAAACACAAAGTTGACATGCGAAAAGCTACCATGGTTTTAGCTGTTGAACGTGTTCTAGAAGCATTTAATCATAAAGGCATTTGGCCATAGTTTGATTATTTTTAATTTCTATAATGTCTGATGTTTTATTAGTACAAAATACTAGAATTGAGGGCTCAGGACATTTAGGTCAATTATTGTCTGATGATGGATTTGATATTACATCAGTTCATGCAAAACATGAAAAAATACCTAAAAAACATTTTTCATTTGCAGTAATCTTGGGAGCTCCAGAAAGTGCAAATGATGATTTACCATATTTAATTGAGGAACGAAAATTAATTAAAAATTATGTTGAAAATTCAATTCCTGTCTTGGGAATTTGTTTGGGTTCTCAATTAATTGCAAAAACTTTTGGATCTTCAGTATATAGGGGTCCGATTACTGAAATTGGATTTTATGATGATTTGACTATTACAAGTAATTCTAAATTATTTGATGGATTCAAAAATCCTTTTTCAGTATTTCATTGGCATGGGGATACTTTTGATTTGCCTTCAGGTGCTACTAGATTAGCCTCATCTGAAAATTATCAAAATCAAGCATTTCAATACAAAAGTGCAATTGGTCTCCAATTTCATCTTGAAGTAAATGAACAAATGGTAAATCTTTGGTTAGATAAAACCGAAGAAAAATTGCATAAAATCCCTCACATAGATCCACAACAAATTCGTTTAGATGTTGATCGAAATATTTCCACTGTTAAATCTAACATGGGAACTTTTTACAAAAATTTTAAATCACAATTTTCGCTTTGACCAAAGTTTAATATATTGAGTTTTGATTTCATCGATCGACTAATGACTGCTGTCAAGAAAATTTTCGATGAAACCATTCAAACCGATCATAAAGTAATTACTGAAGAATTATCAAAATCTATTCTCAAAACTTATGGTGTTAAAGTACCACCTTATGCTTTAGTTACATCAGCTGATGAGGCAGCAAAACAAGCAAAGAAAATTGGTTTCCCACTTGTTATGAAAGTAGTTTCTCCACAAATTTTACACAAAACAGATGTTGGTGGAGTTAAAGTTGGACTCGACAATGTTGCTGATGTTAAAAAAACATTCAATGACATGTTTGGTCGTTTATCTAAAAAGAAAGGAGTAGATGTTAAAGGAATTCTTTTGGAAAAAATGGTTCCAAAAGGTATTGAACTAATTGTAGGTATTCAAAATGATTCTCAATTTGGCCCAATCATAATGGTCGGAATGGGAGGTATTATGACAGAAGTAATGAAAGATGTTGCATTCAGAATGCTTCCAATTACAACTTCTGATGCAAAATCTATGTTAAATGAATTAAAGGGTTCAAAACTTCTCAAAGGTTTCAGAGGAAGTGAACCAATTGATACTAATCTAGTTGCAAAAATGTTAGTTGACATTGGAAAATTAGGTGTTGAGAATGCAGATTACGTTAACAGTATTGACTTTAACCC
>JACENB010000043.1 GCA_013867245.1 Nitrosopumilaceae archaeon | reverse complement strand
ATCCAACAATCTTTTCAAGATTAGAAAAAACTAAAGCAAAAATAGCTGAAGCTGAAAAAGCAGCTGAGGATGCAGCAGCAGAAGCACCAGCTGAGGATGCAGCAGCAGAAGCACCAGCTGAGGATGCAGCAGCAGAAGCACCAGCTGAAGAGGAGAAAACAGAATAATGCCTGTAGAGAAAAAAGGTAACAAAGGTTCCAGTCCAAAAGTTTACGGATATTTCAAAATTGATGGAGACAAAGCAACAAGAACTAAAAAAAATTGTTCAAGATGCGGAAAAGGAGTATACATGTCTGAACACAAAGACAGAAACACCTGTGGAAAATGTGGCTTAACAGAATTTAAACAATAGAAATAATTTTTTAAAATAAATTATATCAGTACAATCTTTTTTTATGAATTTTTGAACTTTTTTCTTCTAGCTCAGTAATTTTTATGACAAATTTAGGGTCAAGCTTAATGTTTGATAAAGATTCAGCAGATAATTTCACATTATTAGCATCCAAGGAAACATTAGATTTTGGTAAATTTCTGTCAGACCAAAATTTTATTACTTTGTCTTCAAGTTTGTAATCACGAAAACCTGAAGGAAATTTTTTAGTAATATGATTTAGTAAAGTCTTATCATTAAAAACAGCTCGGGGTTCAAACAAACGAGTCTCATCACTATACACATTTTCAAACAAATTACCAGATAATTCATCAGAAATTAATTCCATTTTGGAGATTTTTCTAATTAATTCTAAAAAATGTAAAAACTCATGAGCCAAAATTGCATGTATCGTACCCTTTAACCCATAAGCAATCAAAGGGGCAGAAATTTGAATAACCACCTGAAATTTTTCTTCAAACATTACAGGAATTGTTCTAGCAAATAAAATTCCATATTCATATGAATTTGAATCAGATGCAGAAAGTACTAGAGAGGGTTCCACATATGCCACAGGATATTGAATTCCAGATGCTTTTTCAATTCGATTAATTCCAGCAACAGTTATTGGAAAACGTTTCAAAGTCAAGTCATATACGTCCTGAGGGATAAGACCCTTGGAATATGCATCTCTAAAACGTACTAAAGGATCCAACGTTAATTATTAAAAATTTTAATGTAAAAATGTTGATTTTCTTATGATCTAGGTTTTCCACACTTTGCTTTTTTTACTCGACGAGTATTTGCTCTTTGATCAGCATGTCTTTGATGTTTACCTTTTTTTCTCATTGGCATGATTAATCACAATATTTACTGCTAGTTAATTGTTATCATTGATAATAATCTCTAAGAAATCAAATTCATCAGCAATACAATTAGTTCCAATAGTGTCAGAAACACTAGGAGTAACATCAGTTCCAATCACAAATCGTTTAATTGGCAATCCACCTTCAACCCTTATTTTTACCAAAATAATTTGATCAGAAGTTTTTTTGTAATTTATATCAAAAATTTTTTTTTCATAAGATCTTCCAGATTTTTCAGAAACAATTACGGGGTAATTTTTAAGATTTTTTAATTTTTTCAAACATTTAGAATCAAATTTAGAATCAGTTGAAATTTTTATTGTAACCAAAGAGGAAAATTTCAATGGAGTTTTAGGAGAATCACCAACTATCTTCAGATTAAAAATAGAAATAAAATCAGAAATACAATCAGAGAGTTTTGTGTTTCTTTTTAATGGATTTTGTAGTTTTACAATAAAAGGTCTACCAGAGCCCAACACCAAGCTAGATTTATCCTCACCACCTATCCAAGTAAATTTTGTAGTTGTTCCACCAAATTTTTCAAAAATTAATTTTGAGATAACACCTTCAACACTATTAAATTCAGAAATTCCATGAAAGTTGCAAGTTCTACATCCTTTACCTGAACAATTCTCACAAGATTTTTGTTTTTGAGAATACCCTCGTTTAGATTTAGTATATCGACCAGAAATAATAATCGGTTTTGAACGTAAATTACAAGAATGTTCTTTAAGATTTACAGTAAAAATAATTTCAGGATCATCATAATTTAGAATTTTTTTTGTCTTTTTTGAAAAAAGTTTTCCTAATTCTTTTGTAATATTAGATTTGATACCATCAATCCCCCTTAACTTAAATTCAGATTTTAAGGCATCATCTCTATCAACAATGGAAGGTTTGATTATTGTTCCAATACTAAAAGTCCTAAATTCATAATCAAATGAAGAGTCAAGCATTAATTTTGAAAAATGATCTAAATTGTCAAAGAGATTTTTACAAATGTAACATGAGTGCTTTGATTCATATCCATTCTTTAATTTTTTTCCAAGTAGTTTATTTGAAGATAAGTGAAGATGTTTTGTAAATAATCTACCTAAACAATAATCACACAAGGGGTATTTTTTAATAATTTTATTGGAAGTGGAAAGAACAGTAGAATAATTAGACATTTTTGATTTGAGATTAATTCAGTTATCCCAAACCCATTTTTCTAAGAGTGCCTTGCATTTGACGACCTTTAGAAGCTTTCATCAAATTCTTAGAATTTTTATAATTTTTCATTAATTCTTTTACTTCACCTTCAGGCCATCCAGAACCTCTAGCAATTCTTTTGATTCTTGATGAATTAAGTAAATCAGGATCTGCTTTTTCATCTTTATTCATACTTTGAATAATGTATCTCCATTTGGATACTCTATCTTCCATTTGATCAACTTGATCCTCTTTAACCATACCAGACATTCCAGGCATACTGTCAAGGAGTCCTTTAAGAGAACCAACTTTTGTAACCTCCTCCAATTGATAAAAGAAATCATCCATGTTCATTTTTCCACTAGATATACGCTTCATCCTAACATCATCACCCTCATTTTCCAATCTTTTTGCTAAATCTAAGACAGCCTGAATATCGCCCATTCCAAGTAATCTTCCAACAAACCGAGTTGGAGAGAATTTTTCTAAATCATCTATTCTTTCACCAGTACCAATGTACATAATTTGTGCACCAGTTGCAGCAGATGCTGCTAATGCACCACCTCCTTTTGCAGAACTATCTAATTTTGAAATTATAACACCACCAACAGGAATTGTTTTATGAAATGCTTCTGCCTGATTGAAACACTGTTGTCCAATGGTACCATCAATTACAAGTAAAGCTAAATCAGGTTCTGCAACTTTGTTTATTCTACCCATTTCTTCAAGTAAATCTTGTTCTTCTTTGTGACGACCAGCAGTATCAATAATAATTACATCAAGGGGTTGACCTGCAAAATGTTTTAAACCATTTTGAACAATGTTTGGAGAATCTTTATTATTTTCTTCTCCATAAACTTCAACATTTGATTTTTCACACATCATTTTTAATTGAACCAATGCTCCCGGTCGATATGTATCAGCACCAACAACACCAACTTTATGACCTTCTCCAGTCAAAAATTTAGCAAGTTTTGATGCAACTGTGGTTTTACCACTTCCCTGAATTCCTAATAAGATAATTTTATTTTGTTTTCCAGGTTTAAAATCAAAATTAGATTCATTACCCAATAATTTTGATAATTCATCATATAGAATTTTTACAATATGATCTTTACGGGATAATCCAGGAGGAGGGGTTTCATTTAATGAGCGTTCTTCCAATCGTTTAGTAATTTCAAGTACTAATCGGACATTAACATCAGAAGTCAATAAAGCCCGTTGAACGTCCTTACAGAGATCTTTAATTAATTCTTCATCAATGCCTGAAGATTTAACAATTTTTTTAATTGCATCGCCTAAACTACTTTTTAATCCATCAAGCATTGTAATTTAACTCCGCATCCACTATTTCAAACCTTCCTCTATAACCATCCCAATTTTTTGTGAATTTATTAATTTTAATTGAACTAAAAAATAGTGGGCAGTCAGTAACAAAAGTTTCAGCCTCACCACCCTCAAAATTCAGATTAAATCCAAATTTCTCAGATAATGTTTCCAAAGTGCTCACATCAGATTTTGAAATCAATTTGCCTAACCATTGATCGTCTAAACCATCTGATGATACAGTAGTCATCATAAAATGAAAGTCTGATTCAAGTAAATCATTCATGTATTTTTTAGGTTCACTTTCCCACAAGGGGGAAACAAGAATTAAATTTAATTTCTCACATAAAATTTCAAATTTTTCTTTTTGAAATTTACTTTTTATTCCACCATGAACTAATCCTTCAATTTTAAATTCATCAATTGCATTTTTCAATAGTTTCTCTAAAACAATTAATTCATCATTTGTCTCATCTGAAGATGAATCAATGATTAGTTGAGGAATTTTCATTGATTCAGATTGTAATTTTGTCCATTTTAAATTCGGATGGTGCAAAAGATGACTTTCATCAGATTTTGGAAAAACACTCAACAGACAAGTAACTTCATGACCCTGTTTTTTTACAAGATGAATTGCATAGGTACTATCCTTTCCACCTGAAAAAAGACAAGCTAATTTCATCAATCAATAAAAATAATCACCTCAATAAAATTCTAAAATATTTTAAAAGATGCTTCAATACTCATAATCGTCATCACAAATCAGACGGCTTTTCCGATAATCATCAGCATCTATGAAAATTTAGTAATCATAGAATTTTAGTGCTGTGATTAAAAAATCAATTAATAATTTTTAAGTAAATAATTTTAAAAATACTAGAAAATATCCACTCTAACTATTTTTTATAGCCATAATTTTGGTGTGTTCCATAACAACCCAATATTCAACATTTTGTCCATTTTCTAATTTGCCTGCAACGGATTCATCAACCATACCAACATCTATGGTTTCAAAAGATTCATTGTCCATAACTTGTACAGTATCGCCATTAATTGAGATGATTTGGCCAACTTTTTTGTTGATCATTGGAACATGGATTTGCATACTGACAGGTCCAACATGAGGTCTGTTTTTACCATCAAAGATACCTTGGCCAACTATTCGAGCTTTTGCTGCACCGTGTTTACCAGGTTTTGATGTATCATATTCAATAATTCTACAAGCTTCACCACTAGGCTGATCCGTATGTGGAAGTAAAATGTATGATCCAATTTTTAATGAACCTAAATCAGAGGGTTTACTCATAAAAAACAGTTTTTGCTCGAATATTTAACTTCTACTTTAGTTGATCAAGAATAGAAAGACTCAAGAGATTAGATAAAGTAAAGCCTTTTCTAGTAACATCTCGTTGTGTTTGATCACAATATTTTTTGACACTTTGATGACTTTTCTCACTAGCAACTTCAATTACAATCATATTTTCAGAATAAGGGAAAGTAAATTTTGAAGGTATAGAACAACTAGTAGTCATATTTCCAATTCCAGCTACTTCAATTTTTTCTCGCTTTAACAATAAACCTGCAATTTCAACTAAATCATCCATATCTTCTCCATATTCTAAATAATATATTGAAATGAAATTTGTTTCGCCTAAAACTTCTCTTTCAAAGAGATCATCATGGATATTGAAAACAAATGATGTTTTTTCTTGAATATGTTTGGACAATTCTTTTTCTACAATTGAACTATCCTTGAATTTCGCCAACAAATAATGATTTGCAGATGTTGAAAAATATGGTTGGCTATCTCTCGAAAAAGTACCAGTTACAAAAAATAATTTTTCAATATTTTTGGAATTTGACCAAGATTCTTTTAATTCAAGTGAATCTCGATTGTGTAAATATGGTGCACATACATATCCGGGATAAGATAATTTTAATTCAGACACAATAATGTGAATTTTTAAGAGTATTTATCCATATATCAGAGTAAATAAAAAAGCACGATGGTTTTTTAATAACTCAATATACATAATTTTTGTCCCGTGGTAGCTCAGCCTGGTAGAGCTTCCGGCTGTAGTTGTTGGCTTAAGATGGCTGACCGAAAAACAGCATATCAGGCATACAGAAACCGGGTTGTCGCATGTTCAATTCATGCCCGCGGGACCACAAAATTTCAAAAAATTGATACGACGATTAAACAAATCATTATGGAGAAGCAATAACTTTTGACATTACAAGATCACTGGGAATGTTATTTTCTACAGCATACGAGATAGAAGATAAATTTCTAATTTCATAGTCGTATAATCTCACAACAGAAACTACAGTGGATAATTTGAACATATTTGCAAATTCTTTTAGCAATGAATCATACAAAAACAGATCAAATTTTTGTTCAAATTCATTTATCATCACAATGTCATCTGCCTCAGAAGGAATTATTTCAGAAAATTTTGTCTTGGATAATTCCATAAAACTGCTTTTAAGATTTTCAGCAGAAATCATCTTAGACAATAATTCATCACTAGTACTGGAAGTATGAGAAACCAATAGATCACTAATTGATTGTTCATCTAAATTCCAAAATTTTCCACGTACAATGTTTGTGATGTTATACAAATCTAATTCAGTACCAAATAATTTTAATAAATTTAGATCAGCCTTACTTTTAATACTATCAGCTAGATTTTGGTATAAAATTTTATCAAGATACGTATCAACTACACCAATTTCGCCTAAATCATTGTAAAGCATAATTGCTTTTTCAACATCATTTCCAAAATTGTATGATTTAAAATTACTAATTACTTCTTCAATATTTTTTGAAGTTAAAGCTTTGAGTGTCACATCTCTTCGTTGAATTAATTCCTCTGCCCTTAATCCGATAGTAGACTCTATTTGAGATTGAGTCTTTCCCAGAATTTTTCCCTTAAGAATATTTTTTAAATTTTTAAAAATAAATTTGTAATAATATGCCATAAGTAAATTTGAACCACCTACAGAATTCATCATCATATAATACAGTTCAGCTTGTTTTCCTCTAAAACTAATTTCAATTTTATTTGATGTGTATGGTTTTGGAATTTTTCGAATATAATCAGAATACGAAGTACTGTTTAATCGACTAGCAAATTCATCAAGATTTCTAGATTCTGCCAATGTTTGAAATGTTTTTTTAGAAAGTAGTTTGCCCTTTAGACTATATGCCTTTACAGTTGCGTATGTCACTAAAGACCCTACGACCAATGATCACTAGTGATGATTGTGAATTTAAGAATACCTCACGATAATCGAACAAAAAGATGTAAAAATTTCAAAAGAAAATATAATTTATTCATTTAATTAAAAATAATAAAAAAATAGACTGTTTAAGAAAACATAGATGAAATCTTAATTTAAAAATTCAATTGTCTACTCTAATTTTTTGACTTTTTGTGCTGCTGGGCCTTTTTGGCCTTCTCCGATTTCAAACTCGACTTTATCGCCTTCATTGATGAATCCATCAACGTCAGATTTGTGTACGAACATATCGTCGCCACCTTCTCTTTCGATAAAACCAAAGCCCTTAGTACGGTTGAACCATTTTACGGTACCTTGTTCCATAAATTCTGAAACAACGTAATCACTATATTAACTAAGGTATATTTTGATTCTAGAAATCTTTTGCAATATGGCCATTATCTTTTAGCCATTCTACTTGTGGTAAAGTAAATCTCCAAACAATATCGCCACGTTCGTTGTCATTGAAATCCCAAGGAGCAATTATTACAATATCATTATCTCGAATCCATACACGTCTCTTTAATTTTCCACGAATTCTACCTCTTCTAGTAATATTATCATCACATTTAATCATGACATTTTCTCCACCCATCATTTTCAATACTCTGCCAAACAGTTCACCTTCTTCAGGAAGACGAATCTCTTTTAGTGCACTCTCATTTTTTACTTGACGCTTACCCACAAAAAGTCTAGATCTAGTTACCATATAACTGATGAGGTTTTAAAAAAAGTAAAACAAAGATCAGAAGGAAATTTATCTATTTTAACAATAAACAAGACATGGAGTTTAGATGTGTTGAAGAATGTTCAGATTGTTGTGTTCAGCGAGAATATTATCCAACAAAACAATTTGGAAAAATAGGAGTACTAATTTTACCAAACGAAAAAGAGAAAATTGAAAAATTTGCTAATGACAATAAAATTGAAATTAAAATTTTGCCCAGAATAGGAGTTTCAGAAAATCCAAACCAAATTCCTACAAAAATTTTAGCTTATCAATTAATGGGAATTGAAGAAAATGGAAACACCTGTCCTTTTTTAGATACTGAAAGTGGGCAAAAATCAACTCACGGAGGATATCCATGCAAAATATACAAGAGTAAACCACTTGCATGTAGTGCTTATCCATTAATTGAATCAAATCCAATAACACTGGACGAGAAATGTAAATTTTGTAAAGAATGTGGAACTGCAAATCAAAATCTAGAGTTTGAGACAGAATCATTATTAAAAATTAAAGAAAATATGCAGACAAATGCAAATTACATTTGGAGATATGCAACTGGAATTGGTGAAAGAGAAGATAAAGAAATAATCAAGACAGGTTGGATTTTAGAAGAAGGGATTTAGATTAAGGATTAATTACTGCGCGTCCTAAAATTTTTCTATTCTTTAGATCATCTAAAGCACCAGTTGCTTCATCTAAAGTATAATGTTTAGATACAATTGGGTTGATAACACCTTGTTTTGCAAGTTCAATTAATTCAACCATATCTTTGTAGTTTCCAGTATAAGCACCTTGGATTGTTATTGCCTTTAATGGCACAGATACTAAAGGTAAATCTACAGAACCACCAAACAAACCAACTAAGATAATATTTCCACGTTTTCTAACTACGGATAAATCAAGTTTTACAGTTGGAGGTGCATTGACAAAGTCAACTATGCTATCAACACCTTTTTCATTACAAATAGACATTATTTTTTGTGATGCATCACTTTCTTTCGTATTAATTACATCAGTTGCACCCAATTCTTTTGCAGTTTTTAATTTCTCATCATCAATATCAGCACAAATAATTTTACATTTTGCCATATGGTTTGCTATCTGAACACCCATCAAACCCAGACCACCTGCACCAACAATTAAAATTGATTCAGGATTATTTACTAAAGCTTTTTTGATTGCTGTGTAAGCAGTTAATCCAGAGCATGCTAATGAGGATGCAGAATCAGGATCCACATTACCAATATTTGCTAAAAATTTGTAATCAGGAACAATAACTTTTTCAGCATATCCTCCATCTTGGAAAACACCTAATGATTTAGGAGCTTCACACAAATTTGTATCTCCTTTTTCACAAGTTGGACATTTTGCACATCCAATCCAAGGGTAAACTAAGACAGTATCACCAATTTTCACATCAGTTACAGAGTCACCAATTTTTTCAACATTACCAACAACTTCATGACCAGGAGTAACAGGGAATTTTACACCTCTATCTGTAACTTTCATGAATCCATCACCTGTATCATATCCACCTTCCCAAAGATGAAGATCACTATGACAGACTCCTGTAGAGACAACTTTGAGTAATACTTCAGTTCCTGTAGGATCGGTAATTTCAACCTGATGTAGTTCAAGTGGTTTATCAGGTTCAATTATTCGTGCTGCTTTCACAAAAGGAATTTGTTATTTTGCAATATAAGAGTTGACTGGAAGTAAGAAAAAAGTAGAGTAGTTAGATATTATGGAATAATAAAATAGTCAATCTGTGAGTGATCCACAAACACCAAACAGTATTTCTCAAGAACCAGTAAATATCCTATTCAGTCCCTCATCAGTAATTAAAAAAGATGTTTGGGAAATAGATTTAATTCAGATTTTGAATTTATTAATTAAAATTCTTGAAAAAACTGGAAAAAAAGATCTTAAAGTTGCAGGAATGGCAGCACTGTCATCATCATTAATTTACAGAATGAAAGTAGAAAGTATTTTTGCATTACAAAGGGCAGCAATGGAGAAAAAACCAACCACACAAAGAACTGACGTAGACATTGAACTAATCGATATTCCTTATAGACATGAATCAACATATCCAGTTTCATTAGATGATTTGTTAGGACTATTGCAAAACCTCATTGGAACAATTGCAAATCCACAATCACGAAGAAACAAAAAATTAGATATCGAACCAATTGAAGCACCTGATTTTCAAGAATACTTTATTTCATTAGAAAGCATTATTGGAAAATATGAAGAATTGATTATGAAAAAAATTGCAAGTAAGAAATTCGGATTACTACAAGAAATTATTGCGGATTTAGATCAAGTGGATTCTATAAGGTGTTTCTTTGCAGCATTATTTTTAGCAAGAGACCAAAAAGTAGATTTGGAGCAACAAAACGATGATATCAAAATCATACTCATGGATAATCAGCCAGAAGTAGAAAATGTTTAACAGAAATCAAAAGGAGAATAAATCAAGATGGTAAGAGTTGAAGATATAACTGAAGCAACTGCAAGAATTGAGGCAGCCCTATATTCAGCTGGAAGGCCACTTAGAATAGAAGACATTGTTAGAGCGTCAGGCACAGAATCTAGAACAAAGACATTAGATTTACTTGAAACTATTATGAAAAAAACAAAAACAGCATTCAAAGCATTAGAAATTGTTATTTTACCAGATGGAACATATGTAATGCAATTAAAACCAGAATACAGTTCCACAGTTAAAAGATATGCATCAAAACCAGTTTTACCAAATGCAACATTAAAGACATTATCATATATTGCATACATGCAACCAATCGCATCAAAACAACTTGTAGAAACAAGAGGTTCAGGGGTTTATGCACATCTTAAAGAACTAAGACAATTAGATTACATCACTCATCAAAATGTAGGTAGATTGAAAATTTATACAACTACTGAAAAATTCCAAAAATATTTTGGAATTAAAGGAGATGTTGAAGATCTTAAATCAAGATTATTTTCAAAAGTAAGAAAAACTGCAAGTAAAGGTCAAACAAACAGCTCACCGCAAATCACAGCAGAAAGTAAATAGAGAAATTTTGATTTAAGGCTAATTTATGGCGTTTTGTATAAATTAGAGTAATTCAACTAATTTTTTGTGAGAAAATCAGTAGAGAATCTAGCAACCAGTAAAATTACTGGAGGACGAAGAAGTCCACTTAGAATTAGAAGAAAATATGAAACTGATAGATATCCAAATGAAGCAGTTAATGGAGCTCAAGTAACAGTAACAAGACGTGTTCGCGGAAGTAACAACAAAGTTGCACTAAAATCAATTGATTTTGTTAATTTAGCAACAGGTGACTCCAAAGTAATTAAATCAAAAATTATCAAAGTTTTAGATAATGCTACAAACAATGATTACAGAAGAAGAGGAATAATTAGCAAGGGTGCAATTCTTGAAACAAAAGAAGGCAAATGCAAAGTTGTTTCCAAACCAGGACAAACTGGAATAGCTAACGCAATTTTACTTAAGGAATAAAATGAAGGATTACGAGCACGTCGTAATCTGGTTGGATTATTTTAATAAAAATTTAAAAAAATCAAAAGGTAGAAGATTAGGATTAGAAAAATGTATTTTTGATCCTTCTCTAAAAGAACTAATCGATGCTACAAAATCAGCTGGTTATGAAATTGCAGAATCAGAAGAGAAGGTAAGATTTCCAAGAAGACCGTTTGTAAGGTCAGGGTATGTTGTGTTGCCAAAAGGATCCTCTAAGACAATAATTCTTAACAAAATTTCACAAAAACTTGTTTCAAAAAGAGCCAAGCAAACAAAATAAAATGAATTCTAGCTGTTAGCTAAAGTAAAGTTGACAGAAGTCTATGATAGTGTCAGCATATCTAGTATTGTTAATTGCAGGAGGTAGGCGAAATAATGCACCTAGCCGGTAGTGGCAGGGTAATCGTTCAACTTTCAAAAGAATTAGTTGAAGGACAGATACTCTGTGACAACAAAGGAACTAGAGTTGCAAAAGTAATGGAACTAATTGGTCCAATAAAAAGGCCGTTTGCATCAGCAACGCCTTTAACAAATAATATAAACAAATTTGTTGGAAAACAAGTTTTCATTTTTGACCAAACTACTGCAAATAAACCAAAAAAATTTAGGAGAAAAAGAAGATGAACATATTACAAACCGAAAACTGCCCAGAATGCAAATCATCATTGATTGATGATATGCAAAATGGCGAAATAATCTGTTCTGGTTGTGGAGTAGTTGTCGATGACCAGATTACAGATAGTGGTCCAGAAACAATAAGTTCGAATCTCGAAGACAAAATGAAGCTTGCAAGAGCAACAGGACAAACAACCTATTCTCAACATGATTTGGGAATAACAACTGAGATTTCAATTAGTGCAAAAGACTTCAGTGGAAAAAGGATTAATCACGAAGTTGCAAACCAAATGAATCATCTCAGAAAATGGCAACAAAGAGTAAGAGTATCAACACCAAAAGAAAGACGACTCGCAAATGTTTTAGCAAAAATGGGTGAAACATGTGAATCACTTAATCTTTCGAAAAATGTGTTGGAAACAACTTCAATGATTTATAGAAATTTAGACGGACATATGGATGTCAAAGGAAAATCAGTTGTTTGTATTACAGCAGCAACAATCTACATGGCATGCAAACAATGTGATGTGGTAAGATCATTAGAAGAAATTTGCCGAGAAATTGTTCCAGCAAAAGATGTTAAATCAAAAACAAAACTTGCAGCAAGATATTACAGAACCATGGTAATGGAAATGGGCGCAATTAAAGCTCCAGTACTTACTATGGACAAATACATCTCAAAGATAGCAAACATGACACAAACAGAGGTTAGAGTAGAAAGACTAGCCTTAGAAATTGCAGAAAAGACAAAAGATAACAGTATTTCAGATGGAAAATCTCCAAATGGAATTGCTGCAGCATATCTTTATGTCTCATCAGTACTACTGGGACAAAATGTACTACAAAGAGACGTTTCAAGTATTGCAGGTGTAACAGAAGTCACTATCAGAAATAGATGTAAAGAGATTCTAACAAATCATAAACTCAAAATTACTTTGAGACCTTCTCTGGCCAAATATTAACACCCCCCCCCTTTTCATTTTATTAAAAAAGCCGTTAGGATTAGCTAAATTTCGTCGGTATTATATAGAGAATCAAAATTCTTTGGAATATGGTAGTATTAGAAATCAAAGATCTACACGTATCTAGAGAAGGTAAAGAAATTCTAAAAGGAGTCAACCTAAAAACAGGTCCTGGTGAAGTACATGCAATTATGGGACCAAATGGTTCAGGAAAAAGTACATTATCTTATACATTATTAGCACATCCAAAATATGAAGTTACAAAAGGAGATATTCTATTAGATGGAGAAAGCATTTTAGATTTAACAGCAGATGAAAGAGCTAAAAAAGGATTATTTTTAGCATTTCAATATCCAACTGAAGTTTCAGGAGTAGGATTCTCACATTTCTTAAGAACAGCATATAATTCTCTCAGTAAAGCAATGGAAGGGGACGATAGAGAAGTATTCATCACAGTAAGAGAATTCCAAAAATATCTAAAAGAAAATTTAGAAAAAGTTGGATTAAGAGAAGAATTTCTTTCCAGATATCTTAATGAGGGATTTTCAGGTGGGGAGAAAAAACGTGCAGAAGTTTTACAGATGGCAGTCTTAAAACCTAAAATTTCAATTCTAGACGAACCAGATTCTGGATTAGACATAGATGCAGTTCAATCAGTAGCTCAAGCAATCAGTAAAGTTTCAACAAAAGATGCAACAGTAATAATCATCACACACTATGCTAGAATTTTAAAATTCTTAGATAAATTAGATTATGTTCACGTATTTGCCCAAGGCAAAGTACTTGAAACAGGCGATGCATCTCTTGCAGACAAACTAGAAGCCGAAGGTTATGAATGGGCTTTAGAAAAAGCAGCATAATTAGAATTTAAAATCATGTCAGAAAATAGTGAACAATACTTTTTCAATTTTTCATTTTTCAAAGTTGATCCTAAATGGAGATGGATGGCAGATTTAGCAAAAGAAGAATCAGCAAAAGAAGTAGAAAATATCATTAGCAATTCAGGTATAATGTTTAGATCATATTCAAATTTAGGATTAAGAGATGATGCAGATTTTTTATTTTGGTTTGCAGCTAAAACAGTAGAAGAAATTCAAATTGTGATTGAAAAATTATACAAGACAGTATTTGGAAAATACATTATTGCATCAATGACATATTTGTCATGTACTAGACCATCACTTTATGTAAAAGATCAAAAAGCATTAGGTTTCATGACAGGAAATAATCCAAAAAAACACGTCATTGTATATCCATTTACAAAAACAAGAGAATGGTATCTATTACCAAAAGAGAAACGTCAAGAAATAATGGATGAACATATTGAAGTAAGTAAAAAATATCCACAAATAGTACTCAACACAACTTATTCATTTGGAATACATGACGAAGATTTCATGCTAGCCTTCGAAGTAGATGAAATCAGAGATTTCCAAGATTTAATCATGGATTTAAGAGAAACACAAGTTTCAACATATGTAAAAAATGATATTCCAATGATTGTGTGTGTAAAAAAAGACATTATCCCGCTAATTACTAGTTTGGGCTAAGCATTAAAACAAAATAACAGAGTCACAAATCTCGGATAAACATAAATGATGAATTTTCAAATAAAAAATGAAATTAAAAGGAGATAAAATTGAATTACAATAAACTTGGAAAAACAGACATCAAAGTATCAGAATTAGGATTTGGCGCATGGTCAATTGCACTAGATTGGTGGGGTAAGAAAATTGAAGAAGATGAAGCAAAAAGAATGTTAAAAAAAGCATATGATTTAGGAATCAACTTTTTTGAGACTGGAGATATGTATGGAAAAGGAAAAAGTGAAAGACTGATTGGCGAAGTTTTCAAAGATATGAGAGATGAAGTTGTACTATCTACAAAGTACGGTTATGATTTCTCAGAAGTTGAACAAATTGGGCATGCAGAATTACCTCAAAAATTTGATGAAGATTTTACTAGAAAGGCATTAAGAAATAGTTTAGAAAGATTACAAACTGATCATTTAGACATGTATGGACTACATAATCCAAAATTAAACCACATTAGAGATGATTCTATTTTCAATTTGCTAGATAGTTTTGTCGAAGATAAATCAATTAGCACATATCAAGTAGCTTTAGGTCCTGCAATTGGATGGACACAAGAGGGCTTAGAAGCAATGGATAGACCGAACGTTAGCGCAGTTCAAACAGTTTACAATATTTTAGAACAAACTCCAGGAAATGAATTAATGACAAAAGCACAAGAAAAAGATGTAGGAATTCTTGTCAGAGTTCCAGAAGCATCAGGAATACTTACAGGAAAAGTAAATGCAGAAACTAAAATTGATGAAAAAGATCATAGATCAGTGCGAAAAGGAGAATGGATTAAAGCATCATTAGAAAAAGTCGAAAAATTAAAACCAATTGCAAAAAGAAATGATTTAACAATTACAGAACTATCAATGAAATTCATTATGTCAAAGAAAGGGTTTGCATCAGTGTTTCCAACAGTAGTAAGTGAAGAAGAGATTGTAAATTATGTTGAGATGACTAAAGGTGGATATATCTCAGCATCAGATATGAAAGAAATTGAAGAACTATACAATACATGGCCATCCTATGAATTAAAAGCAACTCCACAAACAAGCTAAATATTAAATGAAAAAACCAGTCAACATAGAAAAAACTCTTGAAATTATTGAAAGAATGAAACTAGCCAAAATTGGCGATTATAAAAAATGGGAGACAATTATTAAAAAAATTAATAAAAAACAAGGTCTGAATGCAGAGGAATTAGAATATTATTCAAATTTAACACGAATTTACAAAGACTCATCAGTTACAAGTAGAACAAAAATTTACCATACAAAATTATCAAAAGAAGACGAAAAACCTCCGTGTAAAGAATGTGGAGAAGATTCGCTATACTACTGTAACATGAATGATCAATATTTTTGCAACATACATGTTGTAGGGCACGATAAAAATGAAGTTTAAGAAGTTGCTGCGTCTTCTAAACTAAAAGAATTTTCTACAAAATATTCAACACGAGTTTTTTTGAATTCACGTGAACTAAATAAAATTCTAAATTCATCAACATTAATTTGATTTTGAATTGTTTTAGCAACATCATTTGCCTCATCTTGTGTTTTACAATGAATCATTGAAAATACATTATATGGCCAATCATCATAAGTAGGACGCTCATAACAATGACTAACTTGAGGAAATGAACCCAATGTCTCACCAACTGAAGTAATTCTATCTTCAGGAACCTTCCAAACTATCATACCATTTGCAGTAAATCCAACTTGACGATGTCTAAGAATAGCTGCAAATCTTCGTAAAACACCAATACCCTCATAGTGTTTCATTTTTGCAAATAACTCATCTTCAGTCATTCCAAGATTATTTGCTGCTTTTACAAATGGTTCATCAATTATTTCCATATCCTTTTGTAATTCACGGATAAAATCTTTATCTTGTTCAGTGGGTTCAAATTTAACATTTTTAATTTCTTTTTTTTCTTCAGTTGGTGCAACATCATGTTTTTTGTCATCAACCATGTCAAGTTTAACACCAATTTTGAATAATTGTAATGTTGGAAGCATCCTAACTTTTTTAATTCCTTTCAATACATTGAATTTTTCAAGTTCTATTTTCAAATCAGCTCCTGGAGGAACTGCTAGAGTGAACCAAAGATTGAATTGATGATCACGCTCATAGTTATGACTAACTCCAGGATGACGATTAATTTGTGAAGCTACATAATCTAATTTATCATGTTCAATCTCCATTGCAACTAATGAACTAGTATAACCTAGTTTTCGTGTATCAAATATTGCACTTAGTTGTCGTAAAACACCAATTTCTTTCAAATGGTTTAATTTTTCTTTAATAACTTCAGGAGTAGTATCAAATTTTTTAGCAATAGCATCAAATGGCCTAGTAACTAAAGGGAAAGTCCATTGAATTTCATTTAGAAGTTCCTTATCAGATTCGCCTAAAGAAGACAATACGTGAATTACCTGGCAATTCAATTAAAAATGTAGCTAGTATTTCAAAAATTGGTTTTAATACATAAATAGAAACTGAGGGGTGTTGGATCGATGATAATTAATCTAAATCTAGAAGGTAAAAAAATCATTATAGTAGGCGGAGGAAACGAAGCAGAAAAAAGAATTAAATCAATATTAAATGAAAAATGTGAAATTTTAGTAATTAGTGATTCAATAAACAAACAAATTAAAAATTGGGTTAAAATAAAAAAAATTAAATTAAAAAAACAGAAAATTGAAAATTTAAAATTTATTACAGAATTAAAACCAGATTTAATAATTACAACCACAAATGATAAAAAAATTAATCAAAAGATAATCACATCTGCAAAAAAGAGAAAAATCATAGCATATAGTTCAGACAATCCAGATGACAGTGATTTTTCAAATGCAGCAATAATAGATTTTGAAAAAATAATACAAATTGCAATTTTTACTGGCGGTAAAAGTCCAGCAATGTCCAAAAAGATTAAATCAAAATCTGAAAAAGCACTAAAAAAAGTAATTTTGAAAGAAGATATTGATCAAATTAAGATTCAAAAAATATCACGAAAACTTGCCAAAGAGATCATTCCCACTCAATTCGAACGAAAACAGTGCTTGAATAACATCATGAATGACAACCATATTGATCAGTTAATAAAAGACGGTCAGGTAAAAAAGGCAGAAAAGCGAGCAATAGAGATAATTAAAAAATGGAAATGAATCAAAATATCATCAATGCACGTGTAACATTTCGTAATTCACCAATCCATATTTTAGAAAAATTTACAATAAAAGACATAGATAATGCATATCAACAATTTAAGAAACATTCAGAATTGGATGAATGTGTAATTATTCAAACGTGTAACAGAATCGAATTATTTGGTAAATCAAAAACGGATAATGCAGATAAGATCAAAAAAACATGGGCAAGTATTGCAGGATTAGACGAAGAAACATTTGAAGAAAATATAGAATTTGTAGAGAATCATGATGCTCTTCATCATCTGTTAAAACTAACATCAGGCTTAGATTCAATGGTATTAGGCGAAGAGCAAATTTTAGGCCAAATAAAAAATTCAATTACATCTGCAAGAGAATCAAAAGCATCTGGTCAACATCTAAACACATTATTTGACAAAGCAATCAGAATGGGAACAAGGATTAGAAACTCTAGTGGAATTGGAAAAGGCGGAATATCAGTTGGTTCAATGGCAGTAAAACTGGCAGAGGAAAATATTGATGAATTAAAAACAAAAGAGATCTTATTAATTGGAACAGGAGAAGTTTCCACTCTTGTTGCAAAATCATTACAAAGAAGAGGGTATGCGTTTAAAGTTACAAGTAGAACAATAGGTAGGTCAGAAACATTTTGTGAAACTATGGGAGGCAATCCAATTAAATTTGAAGAAATACTTTCAGGATTTGACAAATATGATATAATATTTGTTGCAACAACGGCACCATATTTTCTTGTCACTCAAGATAGAATTACAAATGCAATGAAAAATAAAAGTAATGGAATGATGATATTAGATTTATCAAATCCAAGAACAGTTGATGAAAAAGTAGCTACCATCAAAGGAGTCAAATTAATGAATTTAGATCAAATTGCAGAAATGGTCGAAAAGAACATGAATGCTAGATTAAACAAGGTGAAAACCGTTGAAAATATAATTAGAGAAGAAATCTCAGTATTAGAGGCTTCAATGAAAAGACTAGATGCAGAACCACTTGTAACAGATGTATTCAAAAGCATAGAGAATCTCAGAGAAAAGGAATTACAAAAAGCATTGCAAATGTTAGATGAAAAAGATGAGAAGAAAGTCAAAATTATCGAGGAATTAACAAAAGCAGTGGTAGAAAGCATAGTATCAACTCCAATGAACAACATCAGAAAAGCATCAGAACAAGGCCAGCCAGATGTATTAGAATTAGCAACTAGACTTTTTGACTATAAAAAACAAAATCAGGCTGACTAGGATTATATTTTAGCCAAAATAAATTCAGATATGTCATTTCCAACTAAACGTCTTAGAAGATTAAGAATTTCAGAAAAAATGAGAGAGTTAGTTCAAGAAACAACATTAACTCCAAAAGATTTCATTTGTCCAGTATTTGTTCAAGAAGATCTTAAAACTAGAATCAAAGTAGAATCAATGTCAGAAATTGAGAGATTACCATTAGAAGAAGTAAATCAAGAAGTTAAAGAAATTATAGATTTAGGAATTCCAGCAATAATGTTATTTGGAATTCCTACACAAAAAGATGAAGCAGGTAGTTCAGCTTTTGATGATGAAGGAATTGTTCAAAAAGCAATTACACAAATTAGAAAAGAATTTGGAGATAAAATAGTAATTATGGCAGATGTCTGTTTGTGTCAATTTACATCTACAGGTCATTGTGGAATTATTCAAGGAGATAAAATAGATAACGATACCAGTTTAGATACACTTGCAAAAATTGCTGTTAGTCAAGCTAAAGCAGGAGTAGATACAGTTTCACCATCAGCAATGATGGACGGTCAAGTTGCTGCAATCAGAAAAGCATTAGATGAAAAAGGATTTACAGATGTATCCATAATGTCACATTCAGCAAAACATCGTTCAAACTTTTATTCACCTTTTAGAGATGCTGCAGAATGTGCACCAAAATTTGGAGATAGAAAAACATACCAAGTTCCATTTACAAATGCGAGAGAAGCAATGATGGAAGTAGAAACAGACATTGAGGAGGGAGTAGATATGGTAATGATAAAACCAGCATTATCATATTTGGATTTAATTGCAGAGACTAGACGAAAGTATAATGTCCCAGTATCAGCTTATAGTGTATCAGGAGAATATGCATTAGTTAAAGCAGCATCACAATTAGGATACGTAAATGAAAAAGACATCACATTAGAAATTCTTCATTCCATTAAAAGAGCAGGAGCAGACATGATAGTTACATATTTTGCAAAATCAGCCTCAAGATTTCTTCAAGAATCATGAGAAATGATGAACGTTTTGAAATAGAAAGGGCCTTTGATTTATTGCCACATGTTGTAGGGGCAAGTTGGACAGCAATTTGGTTTAGAATGCAAGGAATAAGAAAACCAACAGTAGAAGAATTCAGGGAAAAAACTTTAGAATATCTAAAAATGATTGAACCAGTCTTTGAATCATTTCCAAAAAATGAAGAATTTGATGCAATCAACAAGTACATAGATTCTAGAAAAAAGCAAGAATATGAAAAAATTATTTCTGGAGAGAATAAGGAAATCGAAAAAAGATATGATAGATATGTCGATTATGGCTAAATTTCACTTTTAAATTGTTTTAAAAATATTTTCAAGACCTTAGTTCTTTTTTTAGCTTCTATTTTACCAGATTTTGTATTCATCAAAGATTGTAATTTTAATAATTTATTAAAAAAATGATCAATGGCCCAGCGATTGTCATCAGGTTTTCGTCCATTACAAAAAGGATCATCAATTTTGTAAAAAGGTCTATTCAATGAACCACTGGTAGCAAAAACTCTTGCAATGCCTATTGCACCTAATGCATCAAGTCTATCAGCATCTTGCAGTATTTTTCCCTCAATAGTTCTAGGAATTCTATTTTGAGAAAAACTATGATCTTCAATAGCATCGCAAATTATACCAATTTCCTCATTTGAAAAAGTGTATTTTTTTAAAATAGATTTTGATTTTTTTGCACTATCAACAGAAGAGAATTTAGATCGTTTACTTGATTTAGGATATGAAACTATATCATGTAGTAGTGCTGCAGCAAGCACTAATTTTTGATTTGCCTTTTCTTTTTTTGCAATTTTTTCTGCATTATGATAGACTCTCATTACGTGTTCAAAATCGTGTGCAGGATCATTATTCATTATTTTTATTACTTCTTTTTTTATAGAATCTAATTCTTTCATTTACAATCTCCAAATTTTTGGTTTAACAAATTTTATTTTTCTTTGAGTAATCAATACAGTCCAATTAATGCATGCAAATAAAACAATTAGGCCAATTCCAACTCCATCAATCAACAATATACCAGTAAGACGGTCCTCAAAGATTTCCAAAAAGGGTGTTAAAACAGCATTACCAAAATATATCATTACAATATAGGAAATAGTCCTACCAAACCAAAATCCAACATAAATTCCAACACTCTTTGCTCGCATTAATCCATAGGTAATGAATAAAATATTACTTGGAAGGGGTGTTGCTCCAAACAAAAATGATGCCAGCAAATATCCATATTTTTTCTTATTCAAATAATCTCCAATGATATCAAGATTTGATTTTTGTTCTTCACCAACAAATTTTCGAAACAATCCACTTATTTTTTTTAAAAAAAACCTACCAATAGTAGCTCCAGTTGCACCAACTGCTGCAAGAAGTACAATATTCAAAGTAGGATCAAGGAGATAGAAAGATGTCAAAACAATCCAACTTGGAGGCATTAAAATCGGCGAAGCATTAACACCAATCAACACCAAAAAAATTCCAAAATATGAAAACTCTCCAAATAATTCAAAAATATCCAATTTTCTTCAATAATTGTACACGTATTTTGTTTCTAAACCCTTGGATCCATATTTAGTCAGTAGATAATATGATAATTTTTAGAAATTATCAAAAAATTTCATGTTTTTACAAACAATGATCATGTTTTACAACAAATAGGATCAATCATGCAATATCCTTATAAGCAATTTGTGGGTTTATTAGGTATGTCAGATACTGTTTGGAAGTGCTATAGATGTAATCTTACTTTCAAAGATGATCAACTTGCAGAAATGCATAAAAGCATATCAAACCATTCAGTCAGCAAAACCAAAACAATTGTTGCATAATTTTTGAAATTTTAGTATAATTATAGTGCAGAGGGTGGGATTTGAACCCACGAACTCCTAAGAGAAGGGATTTCCTATATTATAGAGATCTTGAGTCCCTCTCGGTTGACCGGGCTTCGATACCTCTGCAACAATACTATATTTTTCCAATATTTCTCAATTACTATTTGATAAATTGATCCATGATTTTAGAGATTTTTTAACAAAGCTTATAATCGAAAAGGTTATTGAAAATCACATGTCAGAATCAATACCAATTTCCGAAGCAAAGAAAATGCGAAGTGGAGTTAATGTTGAAGCCGAAGTTATTGGCAAAGGAGATCCAAGAACTGTGAACCTCAAATCAGGAAACGGAACAGTAGATGTCTGTGATGCAACAATAGCCAACGGAGACGGAACTGAAGAAAATCAAATGAAACTTACATTGTGGGGTGACGACATTAAAGCAGTTAATGTCGGTGACAAAGTTGTCATTGAAAACGGATACACAAATGAGTTTAGAGGAGAAGTATCTTTAACCAAAGGAAAATTTGGCAAGATGACTGTAAATCCTTAGAAGTTTTTTTTATTTTCAAAATTATTTTTTAAATCAATCAAGATCATTATAATCCCTATTATCATAGTAACAATTCCAACAATAAGCAATAGACCAGAAACAATTAGTGGAACAACCATTTCAGCAATAGGTGAATTAGGATTTGTAAAAGATTCAGAATTTTCAGGATCTTCGGCAAACATTATTACAAATTCTATATCAGTAGTACCAATATTTTCAATTTCAAAATTCAATGTATCAGATTGCTCAACAAAAATTGTTTCAAAATAAACTGAATCAGATTGAACATATTCACCATAAGAGTCACCAAAAATATTTGAGATTGTTATAGATAATTTATCACCATTTTGATAATCCAGAATTTGGATACCCCAAAGTACAGGAACATCAGAAATGAAAGTACTAAAAGAAGTATAAACCATATTTCCAGGCATAATTTGAAAGGGTTCAGAGACATCATCAAACATCCCTTCAAAGAGAGAAGAGATCAATAAAGATTCAGATTGTGGAACTTCAGTAGGAACTGCAGATACAGCTACAACTAAAGAAAGCATAATTAAAAATGAACCAGCAAATGAAATTAAAGGTCCTCGTTTATTCATTTTAAAAATTAAATATCAGAAACATTGGTAACTCATTAAAAAATTGAAAAAGACTTAACGACGTGTTTTCTTTGCAGGTTTTCTTTTAGCTGCTGTTTTCTTTGCAGGTTTTCTTTTAGCTGCTGTTTTCTTTGCAGGTTTTCTTTTAGCTGCTGTTTTCTTTGCAGGTTTTCTTTTAGCTGCTGTTTTCTTTGCAGGTTTTCTTTTAGCTGCTGTTTTCTTTGCAGGTTTTCTTTTAGCTGCTGTTTTCTTTGCAGGTTTTCTTTTAGCTGCTGTTTTCTTTGCAGGTTTTCTTTTAGCTGCTGTTTTCTTTGCAGGTTTTCTTTTAGCTGCTGTTTTCTTTGCAGGTTTTCTTTTAGCTGCTGCACGTTTTTTTGCAAGATATTCTTTTAATTTTTTTGATGCATTATCCAAAGCCTTAGTAATTCTTTCTTCAGATTTTGTTCGTTTTTCAATTTCTTTTACAACTTTTGAAGCATTCTTGTGACTTGAGGAAATTGTACTACGAAGAGAGGGTTTTGATTTAGTTTGTTTTTTTATTTGTGTGGTGATTTTAGATTTAATATCATCAAAATTTGTAACTTCATCAGTAATTTTTTTCAGTGTTTTTTGTCTGCTTTTTATTTCTGAAACTAATTCTTGAATATGATCATTTAATGAGCGTAATCTAGCCTCAGCATTTTGTTTTTCTTCAGGAGTATCAGCAAATTCTACCTCTTGTTCAGTTCTCTCAACTGCTTCTTTTTCAGCATTTACTCTTTCTTCAGCATTTGCCACTAATCGTTCGATACTTTCCACCTGAGCATTTTTTCTTGTGAGATTTTCTGAAACATCTGAAACATCCTCTTTTTCAGATTCAATTTTTTTAATCATTTTTTGTAAACCTGTTGCAGAACGTTTTTCTGCAGATTGAAGTTGTTTAAGTTCTTCTTCAGCTTTAAGTTTTAGTTTGGTTGCTTCTTTTTTCTTTTTACGTAATTCCATTACTGTTTTTTCTAATGATGCCAATGAATTCCTAAAAATAAAGAGTGGATTAAGTTGTTAATATGATCATGATTTGACTTTTCTGTTAAGAAAATTAACCAATATTGATCGCAAATAGATGATTTTAAAAAATATTAGTGATGAAATTTTATACAAACTATGGAATTTCATCCAAAAGATTTACCAATTTCAAAAACATATGATCTAAAAAATGAAGAAGATGCAGTAAAAGCCATTGAAGACATGGTACTTTTAGGGTTTAAAGAAAAAAAAGAAGGCTACAAAGTGTTAATGCCAAAAGAAACCAAAATTGCAAAAAGAATCGGATACACAGTTACTACAGGAATTACAAAAGGATTAAGAGAGAAAAACGAGACCAGGGATGTAAAATATTGGACATACCATCATGATGATGAGCATTTTGCAATTGTTCTCATCGATAATTCAGTTTTAGAAGAATTAGGTTTTTGATTTATCAAAAATCTGGTATAATTTTGTTCTATTTGCCATCACTCCTGCCAACATTACACCAATTACAGTTCCACCAATTACATCCATTGGGAAATGCTGTAAAACATACAATCTGCTAATAGAAATCATTGCAGGATATATGAAAATCAAATAGGCACCACGAGGGAATCTTTCAGATAGGGCATATCCCAAAATGATTGCAAAAATCATAGATCTAGCTGCATGACCAGACGGATATGATGCATCATATCCACCTTCACAAAATAAGGCAAAAGTATCATGACTGATTTGAACAGGGAATTCAACTCCAATGTATTGATAGTCAGGCCGATCTCTATCAACACCACATTTGATGTAACCAGTAAGTAGAGTAGCAATTACAATTAAAATCAACAAAGTAATTCCAACTCTTCTAGTTTTTGGAATTAATAGTACAATAATCGCAAATATCATCATGTTAAAAACATCTCCACTTTCAGTCACGTACTGCATGAAAATATCAAGAGTAGGATTACCAACATTTTCAGAAATAAAGAGAATTATATTTTGATCAAAATCATTAGTTAATTCAGAAAGTACAAAAGCTGTTAAAATGAGGAACAATGCCGTCAATAAGACAAAAGAACGGGAACGTATGTCAAATAGCCAGTTTTGCAATTAATTAAACCTCAACTATACATCTTTTAATTTTTATTAATACATAGCCTTCAAAAAAATAACTCATATCAAACAAATAATTTTTTACAAATAATTTTGATCGGCTTAAAGATTTTAACCAAGTGCATAATAGAAAAGGCGTGAAAGTTCTCACATTAGATGACTTTGATCTAGATAGTAAAACAGTATTTCTAAGAATGGATATGAATTGTCCAATAGATCCAGAAACAGGAGAAATTTTAGGTACTAAAAGAATAGAAGAAGCCATCGTAACACTTGAATCATTAAAAGATGCAAAAGTAGTGATAGCATCACATCAAGGAAGAGTTGGAAATAATGAGTATACAGGGATGCACAAGCATGCAGAAGTTCTTGAAAAATTAATGGGTAGAGAAATTAAATATGTTGAGGATACCATTGGAGAATCAGCACAAAATGCAATTAAAAATTTAGAAAAAGGGGAGATATTACTTTTAGACAATCTTAGACTATGTGCTGAAGAAAATTATGAATTTACACCAGAAAATGCAGCAAAAACAATAATGGTCTCAAGATTATCTAAATTATTTGATCTTTGTGTATTAGATTCATTTCCAAGTGCACATAGATCACACCCATCAATTGTAGGATTTGCACAAGTATTACCATCTTGTGCAGGAAGAATTGTGGAAAGAGAAGTAAGAAACCTTGATGAAATGATGACAGTTGCTAAAGCACCACATGTGATTATTTTAGGAGGTTCTAAAGTACCAGATAGACTAGAGGCTATCAAATTATTAATTCAAAATGGTCGTGCAGATCATGTTTTACTAACAGGGTTAATCGGAAATGTGTTTATGCGAGCACAAGCCAGAATCAAATCACCTTTAGGAATCAAAAATGAGGATGAAGTAGTAGCTAAAGCACATTCATTAATTGGAGATTATCCAGATGTTTTTGCAACTCCAGTAGATATTGCAATTGACAAAGATGGAGAAAGAGTAGAAATGGATGTCAGAGAAATCGGTAAAGGGGATAAAATTTTCGATTTAGGTCCCAAGACAGTAGAGTATTATTCAAAATTAATTTCAGGTGCAGGTACTGTTTTCATAAGTGGTCCTGCAGGATTTTTTGAAAAAGAGAATTTCAAATACGGAACATCAGAAATGCTTAATGCAGTTGCAAATTCAATGGCAACAACAATTGTTAGTGGAGGTCACTTAACAACAGCATTAAAACAACAAGGATTAGCAGATAAAATTAATCATATTAGTACAGCAGGTGGAGCACTAGTTCTTTATCTAACTGGAGAGAAACTTCCAATGATTAAATCATTAGAGGATGCTGCAATAAAACACAGATCTAAATAGTAGATTTACAAGTAGAGTTTGGACAAATCCTTTCTTCAGATGTCCCAAGAAAAATATCGTGATTACAGGAATTGCATTGAAATTTCTCAACAGGGTCAAATAATTTTAAAAAGATAGTAGTAAAATTTTGTGCAATATTTCGGACCAAACCAGAATCACACATATTATTGAATAATGACTCGGTATCATCAATAATCCAAGAGGGATCAATATCACCATTAGATTTTAGAATTTCAAAAACTTCATCATTGGTAAATTTTTTATCTACATCATTAAATTTTTCAAATATTATTTTTCTAATTTGTAATTCTAAAGGCGTTGAAGGGGTAAAATCACTCATACTAGTACAGATTCTCGGCCTCGGCTTTTAGCTTATCTATTCCCTCAGTATTTTCAAGATGGGAGCCAAGATAGGTATACAATGCAGATTTCAAAACCTTAAGAGATAACAAAGCACATTTTATTCTGACAGCCTGTAAATGTTCAAGACCTAATTCACTTAAGACATCATTTTTTTCAATTTTCCTAACTTCATCAAGAGATTTTCCCTTAGTAATCTCAGTTAAAACAGAAGTACAAGCCATACAAATTGCACATCCCTTTCCGTGAAATTTAATATCAGAAACTTTCTGATCATCAATTTTCATATCAATATCAATACTATCTCCACATAAAGGATTGGAATCATGAAATGTAACATCATGATCTTCAATTTCACCATAATTAATGGGATTTCTAGAATAATCAACTATCATTTCATGATAAATGTCAGTTCCACTGCTCATAACTTAAACACCTTTGCCACTATATTTAATGAATCGATTAAAGCATCAACATCTTCTTTTGTATTATAAATATAGAAACTAGCTCTAGAAGTAGCTGCAACATTTAGCCGTTCCATTAGAACTTGAGCACAATGATGACCTGAACGCAATGAAATTCCTTCTTTATCAATAATGTCAGCAACATCATGAGGGTGTACATCTGCAAAATTAAATGAAATCACACCACCACGTTTTGCAATATCTTTAGTACCGTAAATTTGAAGTCCAGGAATTTTTGCAAATTTCTCTAGAGCATATGTAGTTAATTCAATTTCATGTTGTCTAACATTATCCATTCCAATCTTTGTAAGATAATCGATTGCTGCACCAAAACCAATTACATCAGCAATATTTGGAGTGCCTGCTTCAAACTTGTAAGGTAATTCATTCCAAGTTGTTTCATATTTGTGAACTTCACGAATCATATCTCCTCCACCATGAAATGGATTCATTGTTTGTAGTACAGATTTTCTTACCCATAAGATACCAACTCCAGTTGGAGCCAACATCTTATGACCAGAAAATGCAAAGAAATCACATCCAAGGGTGTCAAGATCAACTTTCATGTGAGGTACTGCTTGTGCACCATCTATCAAAGTAAGAACTCCAGCAGCTTTACATTTTTCTATAATTTTTTTAGCATCAGTAATTGTTCCAAGAACATTAGACATCAAACTAAATGTAACAAGTTTAACTTTTCCAGTTGCAAGATATTTATCCAAATCATCTAAATTTAATTCCCCATTATCATCCATTCCAATGTACTCTAATTTTGCACGTTTTTCTTGTGTGAGTAATTGCCACGGTACAATATTACTATGATGCTCATATTCAGTAGTTACAATTATGTCACCCTCATTGACATGAGATCTTCCCCAGGCATATGCAACTAAATTGATTGCTTCAGTAGTACCTCTAACAAAAATTATTTCTTGACGATTTTTAACATTTACAAAATTTGCAATTTTATCTCTTGCAGTTTCATATGCTTCAGTAGATTCTTCAGCAAGAGCATAAACTGCACGGTGAATATTTGCATTATGATTTTGATAATAATCAGTAATAGCATCAATTACTTGATTTGGTTTTTGTGTTGTAGATGCATTATCAAGATAAACTAAAGGCTTGTTATCTCTAACAGTTCTTTTTAAAATAGGAAAATCTTTTCGTATATTTTCAAAAGAGGATTCAGTACTTTGCAATTCTCATACCTCCACAAAAATTTCATTGTTATCGACTTTTACAGGATATACTTTAAGTGCAGTTTCAGCAGGAAGATTATTGGGTTTTCCATTAACTAAATTAAAAACAGAAAGATGTAATGGACATCTTACACCCTCTTTACTAAGAAATCCTGTAGAAAGATCTGCATCTGCATGAGTACAAATTAAATCAGTTGCATGAATGGTACCATCAAGATTAGCTATCAATAATTTCCTACCATCTTGAACAAATCCAAAAAGTTCACCTTTCTTTACTTGGTCTAAACTACATGCTTTAATCCATTCAGACAAAATTATCACCTGTACTTGTAATGTTGCTCAATTTCAGAATTTTCATCATATCTCGTCTCTTCAATTTCAACAAACTTAGCTAGTTCCTCATCAGTATTTATACTGAGTTCACGATTATCCCATTTTGATTCGATAAGATATGCAATCCATGCTCTAACTTGAAAAGACATTTTTCTAGACAATGGTTCTAAAAAGCCTTCAACAATAGTTCTTTCAGCTTCCTCATGACTAAGACATCTAGTTTTCAGATAGAAAATTTGCTCTTCATCTATTTGTGCAACAGATGCAGAGTGAGTTGCTTTAACATCATTAGTAAAAATTTCCAATCCAGGAATGGCATCTGATTTTGCATCCTCATCAAGTAAAATTGAACGACCTGACAAGAAAGAATTAGATTTAGAAGCATTTTCTTTAATTCGAATCATTCCTTTGAAAAGAGATTTAGATTTATTTCGAAGAATAGATTTTTCAACTACTCTCCCTTCAGTAGCAGGACTTTCATGGTTTACATTAGTTTGAATATCAAATGATTGTTCGTTATTTCCAAAAATAACTTCAGAATCATTAGATGATGCACCAGTTCCATTAAGGAAATACTCAATTTTGTATCTAGACAACATAGAACCAAATAATCCAGAATACCAGTTTACTTTTGCATCTTGACCTAAATCAGTTCGTTTAGTAGAAAATGTAACAGCGTTTTGATCTAACATTTGTAAAGTGGTGACATCCAATTGAGCATTATCACCAACATTAGTATTCATTAATTCAAGGTATGCCTGTTGTGTTTCAATTTTTGGAGAATACAGTTCCTGAACAATTGTAGCCTTACTACTTTCATCAGCAAAAATAACATTTCTAGAAATTGTAGAATGTCCATCTTCAGATAAACAAGTCAAAAAGTAAATGGGTTTTTCCAAGATAAAGTTTCTAGGAATATGAATAAAAATTCCTGAATTAAATGCTGCATTATTCAAAGCTGTAAATCTATCTTCTTCAGAACTAGAGGCCTCTAATGCTTTTTTTACCAATTCAGAATTGTTTTGGATTGCATCAGAAATTGAAGAAATCACTAATCCTTTTGATTTTAATTCGTCAGGTAAATTGATTTTATGGATATTTGTTCCAATTTGAATAATACAAATTTCTTTTTCTAACTCTCCCAATCTTTTTTCAAGAAAAGATGGAATCGTTTCGGTAGTGGTAGTAGAAAGAGATACTTTATCAGGATCCATTTTTTTAGCATCAGTGTATTTGTTGTATAGTGGAGATGTCTCAATAGGCAAATTATCATAAACAGATAATGAATTTTTTCTGTAATCCTTTAACCAATCAGGTTCATTTCTAGATGAAGAAATTTCTTCAATATGAGTAGTATTTAATTTTGAAAGGATTTCTTGAGACATGATTTACCATTATGTGAATTTAGATTTTATCCTACAGAATCATCCATTTCTAATTTAATGAGTCTGTTTAGTTCAACTGCATATTCCATAGGTAACTCTTTGGTAAATGGTTCCATAAATCCATTAACAATTAAAGACAATGCATCTTCCTCACTAAAGCCTCTAGACATAAGATAGAAAATTTGATCATCACCAATTTTTCCAACTGTTGCTTCGTGAGTGATTGTTGCATCCTCTTGATCAATGACCATGTATGGGTATGTATCAGTTTTTGAAGTATCGTCTAATAGTAAAGCATCACATCTAACAGTTGATTTCACGTTAGTAGCACCTTTTGCAACATTTAACATTCCTCTGTAAGTTGAACGGCCATCCATTCTACTTACAGATTTAGAGGTAACTTTTGAAGTAGTATTTGGTGCAAGGTGTACCATTTTAGCTCCAGTGTCTTGATGTTGTCCTTTACCTGCAAATGCAATAGACAATGTCTCACCATATGCTCTCTCACCCATCAAATAAACACCAGGATATTTCATTGTCAATTTACTTCCAATGTTTCCATCAATCCATTCAACAGTAGCTCCCTCATATGCATAAGCACGTTTTGTTACAAGATTGTAAACATCAGAACTCCAATTTTGAATTGTAGTATATCTTAATTTTGCGTCTTTGTGTGCAACTAGTTCAACAACAGCAGAGTGAAGAGACTCTGACGAATAAACTGGAGCAGTACAACCCTCAATGTAGTGTACTTCTGCACCCTCATCAACAATGATCAAAGTTCTTTCAAATTGACCAATATTTTCTGCATTAATTCTAAAGTATGCTTGTAAAGGCATGTCAATATGAACGCCTGGTGGAACATAGATGAATGAACCACCACTCCAAACTGCACTGTTTAGTGCTGCAAATTTGTTATCCTCTGGAGGAATAATTTTACCAAAGTATTTTTTAAAAATTTCAGGATGATCAATTAATGCTTGATCAGTATCTAGAAACAAAACACCTTGTTTTGCTAAATCTTCTCTTAGACTATGGTAAACAACCTCAGATTCATATTGTGCACCAACACCTGCCAAAAATTTCTTTTCAGCTTCTGGAATTCCAAGTTTATCAAAAGTTTTTTTAACATTGTCTGGAACATCATCCCAATTTTTTTCAGTTTTATCTGATGCTTTAGCATAATAGTAAATATTTTGGAAATCAATAACACTAAGATCTCCACCCCAAGTTGGCATTGGTTTTTCCATAAAGACTTCATAAGATCTAATTCGAAAGTCAAGCATCCATTGTGGCTCATTTTTCATTTTACTAATTTCAATTACAGTTTCTTTAGAAAGTCCTTTTTTACTTAGGTGGACATACATTTCTGTAGAATCTTTAAAGTCATATTTTGTATAATCAATGTCAATATTTTCTGTTGCCATGATTGAGATAACCCCGTTATATTATAAATACATGAGGAAAAATAGGCAAAGCTAAATAGCTATAGCTAAATTTCAATCTTAAATTCATTTTAGTAAAAGAGATCTATAAGAGTAGTAAAAATAGGTAGAAGATGTTAGAGATAAAGAAAAAATTTCTAGAGATAAGAAATCAGATCAAAAAATGTAATTCTTAATTACTCTCTAGTTTTTTGTAGTAATATGAAATATTCTGAAAAGCCCCTAGTTGGAATAATTATGGGTTCTAGTTCAGATAGCAGAATTATGCAAGCAGCTGCTGAAATTCTAGATGAATATAAAATCAAACACGAAGACCAAATTGTTTCAGCACATAGAACACCTGCACGATTAGAAGAATATGCAAAACATGCTGAAAAAATAGGATTAAAAATTATAATTGCAGGTGCAGGAGGAGCTGCCCATCTACCAGGAATGATTGCATCACATACAACAATTCCAGTTATTGGAGTTCCAATTCTAGTGTACAATGACAAACATCCAAAAAAAACAGATACAGCTAAATTTTCGGCATTTGGGGGATTAGATTCACTGTTATCAATTACTGAAATGCCATCAGGTTCACCAGTTGTAGCAGTTGGAGTAAACAAAGCAGGAAATGCAGGAATATATGCAATGAAAATACTTGCAAACGAATTTGCAGATTTGAAAAAGAAATTAAAACAACATAAACTAGATCAACATAATTCAGTTATGAAAGAATCAGAGAAATTAAAAACTGAAGGTCTTTCAAAATTTGCTAAGAAAAAATTCAAGTAATTTTTAAGTTGAAAGAGTAATTTTCATCTCGTCAAATGCACCTGCAACAGTATGAACTTCTGCAACAGAATTTTTGACTTTAAATTTTTTTAATTCATCAGAAGTGAATGGTCCAATAGAAACCACAGACAATTTTTCAAGGTTTTCAAGAAGTATATTTTCAGAATAATCTTTAGACATAATTTCAAAGAAACCTCTAACAGATGATGCACTAGTGAATACAACACCATCAACTTTATTTTGAGAAAATAATTCTCTAAATCCATTCCATTGAGTTGTATCTCTAAACGCACAAACATCATACAAATGAATTTCTAAAACATCAATTCCAATTTTGGAAAGTAATTCTTTTAGAAAAGGAGTAGAAGCACCGCTACGTGGAACAATTACTTTTTTTCCGACTGCATTAAGTTTAGTAAATTCCTCTCCAACACCAACTGAAGAATAAGTTGTTGGTTGGTGATTAACTTTGATTCCTTCAGCCTCCAAAGTAAGGGAAGTTTTAGGTCCTACAGACATTACTATAGTATTTGCAACTGCTAATTGTAATTTTTCAAGTTTACCTAGTTGTTTTGCAGTGTCAAATAGCAGTTTAACAGCTTTTGAACTCATAAAAACAGAATAATCAGGATTGTATTTTTCAACAGATTCTAAAAATTCATCAACAATTTTCTCACCTTTACTAACTAATTCAATAGTGGGTAATGCAATAGGAGTTGCATCATTCTCTTGTGCAAGTGAAATAAATTCAGAAGCATCATCTTGTGAACGTGTAATTGCAATAGTTTTACCACTAAGCATTATTTCCACCCAATAACATCAGACAAATCAACTACATTCCCAATAATGATATTTGTAGGTGGGATTATCTTATTTTCTTTAACTTTTTTTGCAATATTGGTTACATTTCCTTTAATCATTTTTTGTTGAGGAGTTGTTCCATTTTGAATTACAGCAACTGGTGTTTTTTTATCCATTCCACCTGCTATCAACTGCTTGCAAATAACATCAATTCTAGACAATCCCATCATAATTACAATTGTATCAACAGATTTGGCTAGATTTTTCCATTTTACAATTTCTTGTTTCTTTTCAGGATCCTCATGACCTGTCACAAAAACAACTGATGAAGCATATTTTCTATGAGTTAAAGGAATTCCAGCATATGTTGCAGAACCAATTCCAGATGTAATTCCAGGTACAATTTCATATTTTACTTTATGTTCTTTTAAAAATTCAGCTTCTTCTCCACCACGTCCAAAAATAATTGGGTCACCACCCTTTAGTCTAACAACATGTTTTGTAGATTTTGCATATTCAACCATTAAATCATTAGTACCATTTTGATGACTTGTATCATCACCTACTG
>JACENB010000116.1 GCA_013867245.1 Nitrosopumilaceae archaeon | reverse complement strand
AGAAGATGATGGTTGGGTTACAATAAAATCCAACAATCCCTATATCCAAGGATTTTATTTTAAATTTAATTCATCTGGTTCTGTTGCTGGGGATCATTTCTTTTAATTTTAAAACACAAAATTTGAATTTGCACCATCAAAGTTTATTGTAACACCTGATAGATACTTTATTTTATTTTGAATAATTGATTTGACAAAATTCCCAATCTCTTCAGGCTCACCTAGTCTTTTCATAGGTAAAGATTTTTTGTATTCCTCGACATCTCTTATTAATTCTTGAGTCCTGTCTGTATTGATTGGTCCTGGAGCAATATTTACACAACTAATCTGTTTTTCAGCATATTCTTTACTTAATACTTTGAATACTTCTGCAAATGCTGCACGATATGCTGAAGAAATTATTAATTTTGAATTTGGTTCTTTAATTACACTTGAACTGATCAGAAAAATGTATCCTCCATCATTAACTTTGATATTTTGTAAAATTGTTACAAATCCTAGGAATAATTGGTTGTGATATGATTTCCAATTTTCTTCTGTAACTGTTGCAAAAGGTTTTGGTTCTGGTCCTCCTGTGTTTAAAACCAAAATATCTGTTTGGTTGTGATTTTTCACAAATTCATTCACACTAGACAAATTTGATGTATCAATGTCTTTTTTTGATGCTGCAAAAACATCAATTTCTAATGATTTTAGTGATTCTGAAATTGCTTTTCCTATTCCTCTTGAACCTCCTAAAACAATTGCACTGGTCATAATATCACAAAATACTCTTTGATAATTAAATTTCTTTAATCTCAGTTATTGTTCCTTGAACAGAATCCATCTGAATTATGGCCTTTTTTTCATCCCATCCTAATGCCACATACCAATCTCCAGCATCATCGTGATATTTTGTTTCTAGAGTTTCAATTGTATCTGGAACTACATTGTATTTTTTTGCAACACCTGATACTGCAAGAGCTATGGCATCCTTTTCTTTTTCCAGTCTTCTTTTCATTAACCCAATTCCAGGACTCATGATTTTCCTAGATTGTTTTATCTAATATAGTTAATTCTAAAAATTAGCCACAAAGTTAATTTTTCCAACTTGATATTTTTACAACATTTCAAATACTCCTTTCTTCGAGTGCGAGTAAATGCGATTAATCCAAAGAATTTCAAATTCCACACTTGCCAAATCTGATAATCTTGTACATGTCATATGCATTCTATCTGTAATTGGCCCTGTCATTACAGTTTCAGCAGGGTTTTGGGATGCAATATCTCATCTCCAAAAAGAACCTGAATTTTTCTGGAGTCCATCTCACATGATTGTATACACTGGAGTCTCAATGACTGCAGTAGCTGCAGTACTAGGTGGCATTTTGATTATTAGAAAATCTATTCATCATTCTCTAAAAACAGGAGTTAAACTAGTAATGATTGGTTCTGTAATTCAGCTAATTTCTGGATTTGGTGATTCATTATCTCATGAAGTATTTGGAATTGATGGATTGATCTCTTGGTCTCATCAACCTTTAGAATTAGGACTAGTTCTTGGTTCACTTGGTGGTTTGTTAATTTTAAAAAATAGAGAACACACTAAACTCAGATTATTATTGCCTTTTTCAATTGTAACATTTTTGTTCTTTACAATATGGCTAGGGTTTAATCTAGTTCTAATTTTTGGACATACAATCCTATGTATTCCAGTCTATGAGATATTCTCATCTGGTTGTGCCATTTTGTAATTTTTGATTTTTAGGTATGACATTATTATCATGGCAATAGAACCCCCTAGAACCATTATTCCAGGAGGAATCATCTCTTTAGAGTTGGTGTTTCCAAATTCTACCTCTAAATTAATTTGATTTTTTGTCAAGTTTGTAACTTTGGCAGTATATTCTCCATTTTCATTAAAATCAAAATACCCTACTGACATTTTTGTTTGAATGATTTGCTCTTGAATCACATTGTCATTGATATCTAAAATCTGAACAAATACTTCTTCTCCTGAAAACTCTGGCATGTAGACTTTGTAAAATCCAATATCTGTACCTGTAAACTGTGATTTTATTTCAAAAGAACTAGATTGTTTTAGAATGATTTGCTCTTGAATTTTTTCAGTATCTGCAAAAATTACTGATATCCAAACTGCTCCGACAATTACCAAAACCAATCCAATTTTGAATAGTGATACTTTCACTTCGTTTTTGTGGAAAATTATTTGCTTAATAAGATAATCTAAAGGGCTCGGAGGGCTTCGATCCCTCGACCTGGCGGTTCGAAGCCGCCCGCACTATCCAGGCTGTGCAACGAGTCCAAACAAGTAAGAATTTAACGGGCCTAAATATCTGTCTAGATACTTTGAAGGTATCAAAAAAAGTAGCAGGTGTAGAATATGCAATTAGGGATATTGTTCTTGCCGCACGTAAAGTACAACAAAAAGGAATGCAAGTAGACTATCTCAATATTGGTGATCCTGTTCAATTTGGTTTTCAACCACCTGATAATGTCAAACAAGCTTTGATTAATGCAATTAACAATGGAGAGAATTATTACTCCACTTCTGAAGGTCTTTTGGAATTAAGAGAAGAGATTGCAAAAAAAGAAAATGCTAAAGGCCTATCAATTTCAGCTGATGAGATTCTAGTTACAAATGGCGTGTCTGAAGGCCTGGATATGGTGATTTCCTCAATCGTAGAAGAAGGAGATGAAGTACTACTCCCAGGACCATATTATCCTCCATATGCCTCCTATGTTAGACTGCATGGTGGAGTCCCTGTAGAATTTGCAGTTGACTTGGATAACTCCACTCCAGATATTGATGATATAAAATCCAAAATCACTTCAAAGACTGTTGCCATTTGTCTGATTAGTCCAAACAACCCCACTGGTGTAGTGTTTAATGAAAAATCACTTCGCGAACTAGTAGATATTGCAAATCAACACAATCTCTACATAATCTGTGATGAGATTTATGATCAGATTATCTTTGATGAGAAATTTGTAGGAATTGGTAAAGTTGCTGGAGACTCTCCTGTAATTGTTCTAAATGGTTTTTCCAAAGTCCATTTGATGTCAGGATGGAGAATTGGCTATATTGCATTTAACAATTCACCAAAACTTGATGCAATAAGAGAAAATCTCCCTAAATTGGCCAGAGTGCGAATTGCAACGAGCCTCCCAGTACAATATGCTGCCTTGGAGTCACTACGTGGCCCTCAAGATTACATCTCTAATTTTGTGTCTGAAATTAAAAAACGTAGAGACTTGGTTGTAAAACGACTAAATGATATGCCTGGACTTTCATGTCCAAATCCAAAAGGTGCATTTTATGCATTTCCAAAAATCGAAGATGATAGATTTGGAACAGACAAGGAATTTGTTACAAAACTTTTAGAATCAAAAGGTGTACTAACAGTACATGGTTCTGGATTTGGGGAACAATATGGTAGTGGCCATTTCAGATTGGTTTATCTTCCTAGTCTTGAAATTTTAGATTCTGCAATGAACAAAATTGAAGAATTTGTTAGTCAGTAATTCCATACAGAAACCTTTTCAGGAATAATTTCTATAATGCAATCAGTATCATTTAGTAATTCTTTTGCAGATTTATTTTCTAATGTTTTGAAATATCGTAATAGAATTTTTTTTGCTATGCTCTTTACTTTTTTTTCTTCTAAAATTATATTTGATCTTCCTTGTCCCATAACGCCATAGATATTTGGAGCATTAATTCCCACATCTATGCAAAAAGAAACTCTGTTGTTTTTCTTTAGATTTTTTGCCTTTTGAGTTCTGGTGTTTGTCCCAATGTAGAATTTTTTTCCACTATATCTATACCAGACAGGAACAATATGTGGAGTTTTATTTTTTCCAATAGTGGCTAAACGCAAAATCTTTTGTGTTTTTAGAAATTCATCTTTTTTGCTCATGTTTTCTAAATCCTAATGCTATCATAAAAATACCAAATGCCAACATTGCTGTGGATACTTTTTCATTAGTAATTTCTCCATTTAGTAGAAAATCACTAACAAATTCTGGTCCCCATATCAATAATTGTCTGATTAAGAC
>JACENB010000028.1 GCA_013867245.1 Nitrosopumilaceae archaeon | reverse complement strand
GCAGTTTTGGCATGTACATTTGCAGCGTTAGGTTGTAAATTGAACACTTGGACATACAGATGGATGGCCGCATGGTCAAAGTGGGACTAAAACCCAACCTTTTTCATTTTATTATTTACTCGTAGGGGACCCTCTACACAAATTTGATTAAAAAATACTGCACAGCTTGTGATCTTTTATTGTCTATTTTGACAATATGCAATTTTGTGATTATATTATATGAAGCAGCAATATGGTCAGATTTTAGTCACTCCAAAACCTTTTGTAAAATGGGCTGGTGGAAAACGACAATTAATTTCAACTCTAAATGAAAATCTACCTGAGTCATTTGGTACTTATTTTGAACCTTTTCTAGGTGGCGGTGCATTATTGTTCAATATGCTAACTGAAAATAATAAACAAAAATGCATTATTTCAGATCTAAATTCTGATCTTGTTTTAGCATATGCAACCATTCGTGACAATGTTGATAATTTGATATCTTCATTAAAACAACATGAAAAATATTATCAAAAAGATTCAAAATCATATTATTATTCTGTTCGAGAAAGTACTCCAAAAAAAGAAATTGAAAAAACCTCTAGGTTACTATTCTTGAATAGAACATGTTTCAATGGATTGTATAGAGTAAATAGCAAAGGTAAATTCAATGTACCTTTAGGAAAATATACTAATCCAAATATTGTAAATGAGGATAATTTACGCTCAGTTAGTCATATTCTAAGTTCTAGCAAAGTTAAGATTCAATGCCGTGATTTTGAAGCAGTTTTACGTGATGCAAAAAAAGGGGATTTAGTATACTTTGATCCACCTTATCAACCTGTAACTGAAACTGCTAATTTTACTAGTTATACTAACAAGAATTTCACATATGATGATCTAAATCGACTATTTGTTCTTTGTACGAAATTAGATGAAAAAGGATGTAATGTTCTTTTATCTAATTCAAACTCTAAAGAGGTTGTAAACATGTTTTCCAAAAAACCTTGGAAAATCAATAAAATTAAGGCAAATCGGTCGATTAACTCAAATTCAACAAAAAGAACGGGACATTTTGAATTACTAATTAAAAATTATTAGAAGCTTCGAACGGGATCTGAACCCGCGACCTTTACATTACCAATGTAACGCTCTACCAGACTGAGCTATCGAAGCACATGATTTGTCTGTAGAAAATCCTTATAATTCTTCATTCTGGGTGAAATTTTTCTAAACTGTTAAATTTCACAGATATTTGTAATCTTTTGGAGGAGTAATCAAGCCTGGCCAAAGTAAGCACTATGTGCTTTTGGACATGCAGGACTTAAGATCAAATAATGGGTGATCCTGTCTCTCAGGAGTTCGTGGGTTCAAATCCCACCTCCTCCACCTTTATTTTGGATTTTTAATTCCTCTGGCGTTTAATACTTCGTAAACATCTGGTAATGAGAAAACATATCCAACATGGACACAGTCTTTTTCATCACATAATTGACAAAATAATTCTCCTTTTTGAACTGCAACTTCTGCAATTCTATTTTTCATATTGTCTTTTAGAATTACTCTGTCATCATCAATGGAAATTTTTTCTATCTTTGGAGCATATCTTGCAAAAGTTTTGTCCTTTTGCATCATCTCTTCTAACATGTAAGTTACATAGCCTGAAAAACTATTGACCCCTTTCATTGTAAGGTCGTCTTTGCTATTTTGATAAACTTCATGGAATTTATCATATACTGTTTCTGAAACTGTGATTGATTTGAATCCGGCTTTTGGCAATTTACTTTTCCTTACCGTAATTTAAGGTACCCAAGTATATAATGTTTTATTTTTTTAAAATTTTCTTTTTCAATTGAAAATTAGTCTTTATACCATACTTTGATTGAAGATAATTATGGCTAAGGGTTACCGTGTTGAAGAAATCAGAGAAAAATTAATTTCTGTTTTGAAAGATTCTGATAGTGGAATATCTGGAATTGAAATTTCTAAAAAAATTAATGTTAGTAGAATAACCATGACAAAATATCTTAAAGTTTTTGCAGCAGAAGGATTACTTCGTCAAAAAAATATTGGTAATGTGACATTATGGTTTTTAGAACCTGGTCAAGAATCATTTGCTTTTCCTGATGACTATTTTAAAATCACTTCACGTTATCTTGAATTACTAGTTAAAGGTAAAGAAGAAGAAATTTATTCTTTAATTCGAAATTGTCTTAATTCTGGTGCTCTAATTAACCGGATAATAATTGAGGTGATCTACCCTGCTATTGATAATATACGTGAATTATTTGATTCTGGAAAAATTGGCACTGCAGAACAAAATCTTTTAAGAAATATTGTATCTAAATCTCTTAGTATTTTCAATCAAATTCCTGTAGTTTTAGATTCCAAAAAAAATGTAGTTGTTATTGCAGCTGATCCTGAAAGTATCTTGATTGCTGAATCTGCCTCATCTTCATATCATTCTGATGGTTGGAATGTTTCTCATTTAGGTGACATGTCTTATGCAATTGATGTATTGTTTGACTTAGATTTTCAAAAATTAGTAGGTAAGATTTGGAAGCAAAAACCTGGAATTTTATTAGTAGTAATTTTTTCTCAAACTTCTGAAGGACTAACATTTTTTGCTGATTCGATTAATCCAAACAGAGGAAAATCTGGTAAACAAATTAAATTGGCATTATGTGGTAAAATCTCCAAAAAAACTAAAATTAATTCTGATTTATTATCCGATAATCTAAGTGATATTTTACAATGGTCAAATACCATATCCCAAAATATTAAATAATTAAGTGGGCCCGATGAGATTCGAACTCATGGCCTTTCGATTATCAGTCGAACGCTCTAGCCAAGCTGAGCTACGAGCCCAATAATGACAATTCATCAGAGTTTCAATATAATTCAACACTCCCAAGTATGAAATTACTGGATTTATTCTTCTTTCCACTTTATAGAACAGCCAATTGATGGGTCAAAATCTTTCTCGATTTTTTCTCCAGAAATCAATTTTTTCATATTTAGAATCATTGTCTTTTCTGTGGCTGTATCATCTGGTTTCATAGCATTATCAATTCTACCGTGAAAAACTAATTCCTTTTGACTGTTAAACAAGAATGGGTCTGGGGTACACATTGCTCCATATTTTTTTGCAATTTCTTGGGTTTCATCTACTAGATAGTCAAATTGAAAGTTCTTTTCTTTTGCAGTTTGTTTCATTGCATCAAAACTATCTTCTGGAACGTTTGTAGGATCATTGCTGTTAATTCCTATAATTGCTATGTCTTTTCCACATTCTTCAAATAATTCGTTTAATGCATCCACTTTTGCTTTGACATATGGACAGTGATTACACATGAAAATAACTAAGATTCCTTTATAATTTTCATAGTCTTTGAGTGTATGTCTTTTATCATCAATTCCTAATAATTCAAAGTCTGGAGCAATATCTCCTTTTTTTAATTTAATTTGTGATTCTAAAAGTACCATGACGTAAAAATTCTCTATTCAAATAAAATCTTATCCTAGAGGACAACAATTAAAGTCCACTTTGATAGTCTTTTTCATGTGGGCCGGTAGTATAGCCTGGTAGTATACCCGCCTTGCACGCGGGGGGTCACGGATTCAAATTCCGTCCGGTCCACTTTCAATTCTCCGATCAATGATGAATTTCAGACAGCTGGGTGGATTTAAATAGGATAGGTTTGACTTTTCATTCATGGCAAGCGCAGTAGACGGATGGCCCGTATGGATTCCTCTTATCGTTGGTTTAGCTCCAGGTTTAGTATACTGGTTAGCAATTACCGCTAAGAGAAAATAAAATTTATATCCATTTTTAATTTCTTTTTCTTCTTTTTAATCAGTGTAAACTAGGTTTAACGTTGTTGCCTTTTTTGTACGTTAATGTAAGTAGTAATGCTTGATTAATGGTTTTTACAGACACAATTTAATGCAGAAATTAATTTTTGGGTTTATTTTTATTTTGATCTTATTTCCAATATCTCAATCTTTTTCACAAGAATATACTGATACTAATCCTACATTGACTGTTTCAACAAATTCTAATTCAAATTATGTCTATCAAGACTCTGAAGGACATACAGTTGTAATTGGAGTAATTGAAAACAATGATCCTCTGTCTTTTGTAACTAATGTCAAAGTT
>JACENB010000144.1 GCA_013867245.1 Nitrosopumilaceae archaeon | reverse complement strand
AAATTTCCTAATTCTCTTTTCATTTGAGCTAATAGATTGATTGCACACATTCGAGCTGATTTTTGAGCAGTCTCTAAATTGTCATCAGAAACTTTTCCTGTAAATAACACCTTTCCATCTTCCATTGGTATCTGACCTGAAATGAATAACAAATTTCCTGTCTTTACTGCTGGAATATATGATCCTGCAGGAGTTGGTGGATTTGGTAAAGTAATGTCTAATGATTTTATTTTCTCTTCAATCAATATTTGAAACGCTATTTGAGCCTGATTTTAGTTTTTACTTATTTTGATATGGACTTTTTCCCCTTTGTTGGAATTATTTTGGTAAACTGTTCTTGTTTTGTATCCTTGTTTTTGTAAATATCCGTCTAAAATGGATACCCATGGCAATGAATGTCCGCTATTCAATTTTGAATCTATTGTGATATTTTTGGTATTTGCTTCAAAATTAACGTGTCCTGAACATGTAATTTGTATAATGGCATCTATGATTTCGAGAACATCGTCTAATGACTTTGTTTTTAGATTAATCCCATTTTTTTCTAATAGTTTTACCATATCTAATTCTGGCTTTTTAGATAACATTGTGGAATTTAGAATGTGCATTAATCCTGACTCATTAATTATTTTAATAATTTTAAAAATTTCATGAGCTTCTGTTTTTGTCATATCTGCAACAACTTTTGTTTTAATTGAATTTTTCCAAATATTTGAAAATACTTTTTCTTGATTAACTCCTAAAATTTCTGTTGATGAAAATATTGCACCCTTTCCATTATCATTATTTATCATTAGTAATTCTGTTTCATCAAAAATAAAACAATTTTGTACAATTTCTGATGTTTTAATTTCTACTCCATCTGGAATTGCTCTATATGATTCTGAACAAATTTGTGATGGTGGTATGATTAATTTTACATCCAAATTTCTTCGAATGACTCCTACTAACTGTTCTTTACATTCTGATAATAATCCTAATCCTCCTTGATCAGTCATTATTTTAATTGATGATTTTGAACCTTCAATCATTGTTTGAAGTTGACTTAAAATCTTATTTGCACTAATATGGAAATATCTTTTCTCTTCAGAACCTCTTGATTTTCTACTTTCCTCACTAGCTTTTTTCAAATTAGAGACCAATGTATTCATTGCATTAACTTTGTTAATTTGTTCATGAATCACATCGTCAAATGCATCTTCTGGAGAAATTGCAGTACACATAATTGGTTTGCTTTTTGAAATAATGACGAGTTTTTTATTTTCTAATTTTAGTAATGTTGGGTAAACTTTTGTTCTGGGAATTTCTGAATAATATGATAATTCACTAGCTGAAATGGTTCCTTTAGAAATTAGTGCCACATATGCCTGGGCTTCGTATTTACTGAGCCCAAATTCTTCTAAACTTACTGTTAATACTTGCTCTTTTACCATGTTTTTACTAGATTTGTTATTAGGTAAAATCGAGAGCTAAATTCCTTTACACAATTACTCAAAAAAAATCAAAAATGTATCTGCTGATAGGTGTCACTGTGGTTACTAAAATTATTGTGACATCGTCCTCAAATACAAAATCTTGCTTTACAATATAGTATGTTAGTAAATTACAGTCTAGATTCAATAGAATCAGAAAATGCATCAAACTCCGTCACTCTTGTTCCTAGATTAGATTATTCAGTAAATTTACTCCGTGGTATAATTGAAATTCTTCAGGAAAAAAGAATTGAATTAAAAAATCTTAATGAACATCTTGTAACTGATTTTGATGAAAATGAAAAATCCCACATTCAAAGTATTGAATTAGAACATCTTGTCGTATACTCTCTAGAGATATTAGATAAGATTCAAAATCAAATTGGTTCTATTTCTGGAATAAACAGTATTCCTGAAGTTCTTCCTTCTTCTATTCCTATGATACGCACAATTAGTGCTAAATTATTTGTTCTTTATCCTACATGCAGTCAAAAATTATCTGAATTATCTGTTCATCTTGGTAGTATTGTTTTAGATTCTGCAACATTAACAAAAGCTCGTTTTGATTTTAGTAAATCCAATCATATTTCCTCAATGTTACTTGATGAAGTAAAATTGATGGCTGACTCTAAATTAAATAAGCAGTATCCTCTTGTTGATTTTTTTAAATTATTCAATGTTTGATAATGATTCCTTCTAAACATGGTTTTTTAAAAGACATTGAACGAATTCGTTCACTTTCTACTATAATTGACAAAAAATTATCTGAAGTAAAGCCTTCTGATGCTGAAAAAATTGATAAATTGACTCTTGAAGAATTACAGGATTTAGATAAAATTGCTGGAATTGCAGATTTTATGCTTACAAAATATGCTGATAAAAAGGAAATGTGCTCAATTCTGAAGAATTTCACTACTGTGATTACTGAAACTTCTGATTCTATGAGTAATTTGGATGATGAAATTTCTGAATTAATTCTATCTGCTGAAGATTCTATTAGTAAAGTAAAGGATTTACACGCACGAATCGATGATAAATCTGATTTTAAAAAAAAATATTCTGATGGCCCTGAATATGATCACGCTCAAACAAGTTCAATTAATTTAACCAATTTTGTGACAGAGATTAACACAGTAGAATACCAACAAAAATCTTCAGGACATACTACAAGGTAAATAAAATGAGTCTAGCACCACAAGAATTAGAAAACACTGCCAGCAAATATGCTTCAGAAGCAATAAAATTTGATTCTCAAGGTGCACGTGGAATGGCCATCACTCATTATCAACACGCAATTGATTCTCTTGTAAAATTATTGCAATTATATCCTAACAGTAAATTAAATGATATCTACAAAGAAAGATGTAATTCATATCATAATCGAATTACTGCATTACAACAATCTCATGGTGTAGAACCTGCAGTTGATCCAAAAGCTTCTGAGTCTGAACAAAAAGCTTCTGTAAAGCGACAAGAAAATGAAAATGATTTTGAAGACCTTGTAATGAAAGAAAAACCTGATGTTACTTGGGACCAAGTAATTGGTTTGGATGATGCTAAAAGTGCATTACGTGAATCAATTGTTTATCCTACAAAAAGACCAGATTTGTTTCCATTGGGATGGCCAAAAGGAATGTTATTGTATGGTCCACCTGGAACTGGAAAAACAATGTTAGCAGCTGCAACTGCTAATGAAATGGATGGTTATTTCATAAATGTAGATGCTTCTTCATTAATGAGTAAATGGTTAGGTGAAGCAGAAAAAAATGTATCAAAATTATTTTCAATGGCTAGACAATATGCTGAAAAAGAAGGAAAGCCTGTAATCTTATTTGTTGATGAAGTTGATTCCTTACTTGGGGCACGAAATAGTGAAGTTGGTGGTGAGGTCAGAACTAAAAATCAATTCTTAACTGAAATGGATGGAGTAAATGGAAAAGGAAAACAATTGATGCTTTATGTAATTGGTGCAACAAACAAACCTTGGAGTCTTGATGCACCATTTTTGAGAAGATTCCAAAAAAGAATCTATGTTAATCTTCCAACACAAGCAGCTAGAGAAAATCTGTTTGAACAATACACTGCAAAATTAAGTAAAAGTTTCGATGTTAAAACTTCTGAATTAGCTAAATTATTTGATGGTTACAGTGCAAGTGATATCAAGGATGTATGTCAAGCTGCTCAAATTAAAACAGTTCATGAGATCTTCGATTCACCTGATTATCATGAACCTGTTGAAGGAGAAGAACCTGTTCAACCAAGAGATCTAACTACAGATGATTTCAAATCCATTATGTCACGAAGAAAACCTAGTGTTTCAATGGAAATGATTCGTGCATATCACAAATGGAGTGAAGAATTCCAAGCACTTTGATTGTTTGAATTCATTTTTGCGATCATTTTTTAGATTTTATCTTTCAAAAAAAACTTAAATTCACTTAAGTTTGGACTCAATGAGGGTCACAATAACTACAAAGAAATCAATCCACGCAAAAAAGTTTGGAAAGCTAATTTTTGATGATGGAACTGTTATTGATGGCGAAGGATTTGGTTTTCCAACAACAGCTTTTGGTGAAATTGTATTTAATACTGGTATGGTTGGATATACTGAAGCTCTAACAGACCCTTCTTACAATGGTCAATTACTTACTTTGACATATCCTCTAGTTGGAAATTATGGAATTCCAGATCCTGCAATTAC
>JACENB010000098.1 GCA_013867245.1 Nitrosopumilaceae archaeon | reverse complement strand
CAGGTGAATACGTAATTTGCATAGCTTTTCCGTGACTGACTTTATATGGCAATTTTATACTTCAATCAAACACAAATACAACCAGCATTTAAGGATTAGGTAGAAATGTCCGAATCAAATCATATTGATATTAATTCATTACATAATACCGTTTTACGAGAAACTGAAAATGATTCTTTATTAGAAATTAAACCTAATTTCTATAGAAATTTATCAGATTTTATTGGAAACTTAAGAAAACAAGAATTTGAAGGTGTAGAAAATAAAATTAAAGAAACAATGATTGAAATGGCTACAGAATTAACATCATTACTTATACACATTAGACTAGAAAAAATTTCTAGCTCTAATGACTATGATGTTGGTTATCTATTAGATGAAGAAAAATTCATTATAGATTCTCAAGATGAACAAAATGAAAGAACAGAAATGATTCTTTCTGCAACAATTAATGGAAAATCTAAATTTCTTGAATCTTTGGCTGAAAATCATAAAATTAAAAAAATTGTTGTTAGATTTCTTGAAAATGTTGATGAAATTGTTGGTGCAGATCTTGAAAAATATGGTCCATTCAAAGTTGAGGATATTGCTACAATTCCATATGAGAACGCTCAGGCTTTAATTGCTAAAAATATTGCAACTAAAGTAAGATGGGAAGATTAGGTAAAAATTATACCTATTATTTAGATAGGGTATGTCCCATACTGGTGTAGATGTAATTGATTTTCTATTTTATACAATATATCCAGTAATTGGAATTTTTATTGTTGAAATAATTAGTAGATTATTCAAAATTCCTAAATGGATTAAACTCTGGACTCAAGCAATTGTATCTACTGGCTTTGGTATTTACTATTGGTTTATCTTACCAGCACCACAAAATTTTCCATTAACTGCAATGGTTATGTTTGCTTTAGCAATTGCTTTAGTTTATCAAGGTAGACGGGCAAAAATTTCTCCTGAAAAAAGTCCTTACTAATTCAATTATTTCCCAAAAAACCTTTTGAAAATACTTCCTTTTCCTTTATTTCCATCTCGAATTACTTTTCTTTGTCCAAATCTTTCTGAACGTATTTGTCTTAATTTAACACATCTATGTTCTTCTGGAAGTCTATGTTCAGAACAAAATGGATCTTTACAATAACTACAATGAAATGGCATATCTGTCATATCCCCACAATATGCACAATTTTCAGATATCATAATTTACTGTGAACTTTTTCTTTTAAAAAACTTATGAGAATTTTTTCAGCTTATTTTAAAAGATTAACAACAAATTTTCTAAACATTTTTAGTATTGATAAAAAAAAATCTATTGATTACAAATGATTAATGGAAAAGTTGCAATTATTACTGGAGCAAGTAGTGGAATTGGTGAAGCTACTGCATTGACACTTGCAAAAGCAGGTGTTAAAGTTGCAATTGGTGCTAGAAGAGTTGATAGATTAGAAGAATTATCTAAAAAAATTATTGCTGAAGGTGGAGAAGTTCACTTTCAAAAATTGGATGTAACAAAACGTGAGGAATGTGATAATTTTGCTAAAGCTGTTTTGGATAAATGGGGTTCAATTGATATTTTGGTAAATAATGCCGGTTTGATGCCATTAAGTTTTTTCAAAAATCTCAAAGTTGATGAATGGGATAGAATGGTTGATGTGAATATCAAAGGTGTGTTGTATTGTACAGGCTCAGTAATTTCTCATATGAAAGAAAAAAAATCTGGTCATATAGTTAATCTTTCATCTGTTGCTGGTAGAGTTGTATTTCCAGCTGGCAGTGTTTACTGTGCAACAAAATTTGCTGTTGCTGCATTCACCGAAGGATTAAGACAAGAATTTAGTGTTCGTTCTAACATTAGAGTAACAAGTATTGAACCTGGAATAGTAGCAACTGAATTAACTGATACAATAACAGATGAATCTCTTCAACAATTTGTAGAAAATGGAAAAAAAATGGAAACTTTACAAGCACAAGATATTGCAAATGCAATTTTGTATGCTGTAGATTCTCCATCACATGTTAATGTCAACGAAGTTTTGATTAGACCCACAACCCAAGAAAAATAATTGTCAAAAATCCCTCACGTAGTAATTTTAGGCGGAGGGTTTGGAGGTCTTTCTTCTGCTAATGAAATAAGAAATTCATTAGATTCATCAAAAGTGAATATTACGATTATAGATAAAAAAGACTGGTTTATGGTTGGTTATGCAAAATTATGGATCATGAATGGAAGCAGAACTTTTGAAAATTCTATTGGTTCATTAAATGAATTACCAAAAAAACAAATTAATTTTATTAAAGATGAAATTATTGAAATTAATACAAAAAATAATTTTGTAAAAACAAAATCTGAAAATATTTCATTTGATTTTCTAATTATATCAATGGGTGCAGTTTTAGCACCAGAAAAAATTCCTGGTTTAGAAGATAATGGGTTTAACTTGTATGATCATAATCAATTAAATCAAATTAATGATCAATTAAATAAAATACAATCAGGAAAAATTGCTATCGTCATAATGGGAATGCCTTACAAATGTCCTCCTGCACCTTTTGAGGCTAGTTTACTGGTAGATTCCATGCTTAGAAAGAGAGGAATAAGAAATTCTGTTCAAATTGATTTTTTTAGTCCTGCACCAATAACACTACCAGCAGCTGGACCAGAAGTTAGTAAACAAATTCTTGATTTAATAAATTCAGAAAAAATTACTTTCCATAATTCAGAAAAAATTAAAGAAGTAAAGCCAAAAAAACTAATTTTTGAAAATAATGAATATGATTTTGATATTCTATTAGCAATACCTCCACATATTGCACCATCAGTAATTTATAATTCAAATTTGGCATCAGAACCTGGTTTTATTCCAATTAATAGAGATTGTAAAACACAATTTGAAAATATTTTTGCTATTGGTGATGTTACAAGTTTGGCAGTTACTGATTTAATTTCAGTTCCTAAAGCTGGAATTTTTGCAGAAGGTGAAGGAATTACAGTAGCAAAAAGTATTATTTCAAAAATTGAATTAAATGAAAAATCACTTTTATTTGATGGTAAAGGAGGATGCTTCTTAGAATCTGGTAGAGAGACTGCATCAATAATTGAAGTTGATATGTTTACAAATCAAAAACCATCAACAAAATTAACAGAATCAACATCTGAAAATCTTTCTAAAAAAATAAATTTTGAAAAAGAAAGATTGTCAAAGTGGTTATGAATTAATCATCTTTTTCTTTTTCTTTAGTTAGGTGTTCAAGAATTGCTTTAACTTCAATACCTAAATCTTGATCATTTTTTGATAGATTCAATTTTTCAGCTATACTGTTTTTAAAATTCTGATCTTCTATCTCGATACTTCTTTTTTGAACACAATCTGTATGATCTTTATCTGTAGCTGAAATTTTATGACAAATATTACAAATTTTCACTACTGTTAATTCTAGATAGGACGATTTAATAATTTCATTTTGTGCCTGTGAATTTAGGGATCGTAGTCTAGCTTGGTATGATACTAGCCTGGGGGGCTAGTGGTCGCAGGTTCAAATCCTGCTGATCCCATTATAATTTTAAAATTTTAAGCAAGGTTTCAAAGTTTGCTCGTGTTTTTTCTTGTTTATAATTTTTTAACGCAAGAATAATTTTTTCTTTAGAGGAATTTTTGTAAATTTTCTGGGTTTGCTTTGCGATACCTGAACCAATGAAAAATGCTTGAGTAATTGATGTAACATTAGAAGGTCTTCTTTTTGTACTAGAGCTTTCAAAATCAATCAAAGTTGCTTTATTTTTTCCAACAATCACATGTTTTGAAATATTGCTCAATTCTCCATGATCAAATTGAATTTGATCTAGTCTAAAACAATCTTCTAAAATATTTTTTATTGTAGTTTTTAATTTTTTAACACTGCCTGCTCCTTTTAACATTTCAATCCAATCACTAAATTTATCTCCTTCAACATATTCCATAACTAAAAAATTTTTACTAACATCAATTATTTTGGGACCTACATTAACTGAATTAACCAATTTTAATAAAATTGATTCATTTTTCATATTTTGTCTTTGAGAATCTGTTCTTCTAATTTTTAATGCAACTTCTTTATTTCCTCTTTTGACAAGTACAACAACACCAACGTAACCTTTGCCTAAAATTTCTAAACTTCCAATTAAAGTTGGACCTGTTAAACAAATTGATTTAATTTT
>JACENB010000032.1 GCA_013867245.1 Nitrosopumilaceae archaeon | reverse complement strand
TACCCCAATTGATGGCGTAGCCCAATGGTTTGTCGATTGCTTTTTCTAAAATATCTCCGAGTTTTCCTACAAAGACATTTGCATTTTCTGGTGTTACTAAGTCTTTAAGCAATCTTATCTCATCTCCAAGTTAATTTGATTTGTATAAAAAACTACCATATTCTTCGTCTCCCTGATTGATATAATGCAAATGCCATTGCACCAAACATTATAGCTAAAAATCCCATCATTGGCAAAGTTGCACTCTTTGGTAGTTCTAATAGTGCACTACCCCAAGCATACAAGAAAATTGCCATAACATCAAAAACGACAAACATGAGAATGTACGGATAATATTGCATCATGAAATGAGTTCTACCTTCACCAGATGGAACTTGACCACATTCCATAGGCAGAAATTTTACAGGATTACTACGTTTTCGGGGAGAAACCATTCGTGAAATAATCAATGCAGGTGCCATTGCTGCTATACCAAAGGCAAACATCAATACCACAGTACTGTAATTGCCCGCTAATTCCCCGACCAATTTAGCTTTTCACCCTGATTTTTGTATAAAAAGGTATGTTTCAGATTTTGGGGCTTTGATCGAAAAAAAATATTTTTTTCTAAACTACTTTATAGAACATTGGCAAACTGCGATCATGTCATTGAATGTTGGAGATACCGCTCCAAATTTTGAGCTTCCAGATACAGATCTAAAATTGCGGACTTTGGATGAATTCAAAGGAAAAAAGATCGTTCTTACATTCATTGTGGCAGCAAGTTCTCCTGTTTGTGAGACAGAATTGTGTACACTAAGAGATTCTTGGCAAGAAATTGCAGACACAGGTGCACAAATAGTTGCAATCAGTAATGATGGGCCATTTGCAAATAAAGCATTTGCAGAAAAACACAACTTCAATTTTCCATTATTGGGAGATTACAACAGTAAAACAATTAGCGACTATGATATTTTGATGAAAGACTTGCTTCACATCAAAGACTACAACGCAGCAAAACGTTCTGTATTTGTAATAATGGAAGACGGAAAGATTGGTTACAAATGGGTTTCAGAAGATCCATTAAAGGAACCAAACTACGAAGAGATTAAAAATTTCCTCAAGTAGGAAAAAATTTCTTTTTTATTCTAAATCTGCAATGACGTCGCCCTTTGCGACAGTTGCACCTTCTTTAATTTTGAGATTTTTAACTTCACCATCTTTGTGTGCCTTTACTCCAACTTGCATCTTCATGGATTCTAAAGTACAAACGACATCACCTTTCTTGACGGAGTCACCTTCAGCAACTGCAATGGACACAACTTTACCAGGTATTTGGCTTTTGAGTGCTACTTGAGCACCACCTGTAGCAGCACCACCAGAGTTTTTGTAAACTATTTCGTCAAAGTGAGTATTCATGTTTAGTGTAACTGGAACATTATCAATAACAAGATTCATTTCATTAGTTGCAGTCTCAAGATATTTTGCTTTATGATATTGTTGATCTAAAATGAATTCGATACCTTTTGCAGTCATGCTAAGAATTTTTAATTGATGTTCTTTGTCATTGATCTTAATTACATAATCATTATTACCCAAATTTTCAGTAATTTTTCCTTCAAAGGATTTTTCAACGTCAGCTATCTTATAGTCCATTAATCATCAATCCAATTTATTTTTCCAAGCTGCGCTACTTGTGTTATCGTTTTGAACTCTGTTCTTAAAGTATTCAGAATGAATAATGGCTGCAGCCAAAGCAGCTTCACTCTTATCTTCTTTTTCTTTCTTAAGGTCTTCAGATAGCTTATCAATCATACCATAACGTTTCAAAAAGTCAGTTGATAGTTGTCCATTTTTGTATTCTTCAGAGTTTAGAATTGTTTTGTAAAGTGGAATTGATGTTTCAACACCTTGAACATACATGTCATTTAATGCGGTAAGCATTCTAGTTCTAGATTCTTCAAATGTTGGTCCCCATGTACAGAGTTTTGCCATCAATGAATCATAAAATGGAGATACTGTGCATCCTGGATAAAGATAAGTGTCACATCTAACATTTGGTCCTGCAGGAATTGTTACATCTGGAACAGGTCCAGTTGATGGTGCAAAGTCCAAAAATGTATCTTCAGCATTAATTCTACATTCAATTGCATAACCATTCATCTTTAGATCTTTTTGTTTGAATGGAAGTGGTTCACCATTTGCAATATCAATTTGTAATTTGACAAAGTCTAATCCTGAGACCATTTCACTGATTGGATGCTCTACTTGAAGTCTTGCGTTAATCTCAATAAAGTAAAATTCACCATTGTCAGCTCTTAGGAATTCGGCAGTACCAAGGTTAGTGTAATCGACAGCTTCTGCGGCTTTAACAACTAATTCACCAATCTCTTCCCTTTTTGCCTCATCTACAACAGGAGAAGGAGTTTGTTCAATTAGTTTTTGATTTCTTCTTTGAATAGAACATTCTCTCTCAAAGAGATGTACAGCATTACCGTGATGATCTCTACACATTTGATATTCAATGTGTCTTGTTTTTTCTAGGAATTTTTCAACAATGATTGCAGATTTTCCTACAGCAGCAATTGATTCGGAGGTAACTGTTTCAAAGCCTTCTTGTAGTTCTTTATCATTAGTAACTAACCTAATTCCACGACCTCCACCACCATAAACTGATTTCAAAAGTACAGGATAACCAATTTCATTTGCAATTTTTTCTGCTTCGTCTGCGGTATCAACTAATCCAGGACTTCCAGGTACTGTTGGAACTTGAGCTTTTAGCATTGCTGCTTTACATTCCATCTTATCACCACACAGATTCATAGAGTCAGCAGATGGACCAATGAAATTAATTTTATTTTTTTCACATAATCTTGCAAAGTCATCGTTTTCAGAAAGGAAACCATAACCTGGATGTACAGCATCTGCACCAGATGACAACATCACTTCAAGAATTTTTTCTTGATTAAGATAAGATTTTGCAGGAGCAGCTTCTCCAATGTGATAAGATTCATCAGCTTTCTTTACATGTAAAGAATTGTAATCTTCATCAGAGTATACTCCAACAGTCTTGATACCTAATGCATTACATGTTCTAATTACTCTAAGAGCAATTTCTCCTCTGTTTGCGATAAGTACTTTCTCAATCATTTTAATCACAAATTGATATTTCCATGTTTTCTAGGAAGTTGTTTTTCTCTTTTGTTTGCAAGCATTTTGAGAGCTTTTATCAACATAGGTCTTGTTTCTGCAGGATCAATTACATTATCAACTGTTCCATGTGATGCTGCAACGTATGGGTTTTCAAATTTTTCTGTAAACTCATCAATCAATTTCTTCTTAAGTTCTTCAGGATTGTCTGCGTCTGCCAAGTCTTTTCTGTTCATGATTTTTACAGCTGCTTCACCACCTAGTACTGCACAACGTGCAGTTGGCCATGCATAATTAATGTCAGTTCTAAGATTTTTACTTCCCATTGCAATGTATGCACCACCATATGCCTTTCCAATTACAAGTGTAATTCTTGGTACGGTTGCTTCACAATATGCGTAGAGCAATTTACTACCATGTCTGATGATACCATTATGTTCTTGATTAGAACCTGGCATGTAACCTGGTGTGTCTACTAGTGTGATAATAGGTATGTTAAATGCGTCACAGAATCTAATGAAACGTGCAGATTTGTTTGATGAATCAATATCAAGTGCTCCTGCTAAATGCATTGGGTTGTTTGCAATTATTCCAACTACTTGACCATCCATTCTAGCATAACCTACAACAATATTTGGTGCAAATAGTTCATGAACTTCAAAGAATTCATGATTATCTACAATAGAGTTGATAATTTCTTTCATGTCATAAGGTTGTAATGGGTTTTCTGGGATAACATTAATGAGATTATTATCTAATCTGTTTGGATCATCATCGGTTTTTATTTTTGGTGGTTCTTCAGAATTATTTTGTGGTATGTAAGAAATTAATTTCTTGATGTAATCCATACATTCGTATTCGTTTTGTGCAACAAAATGCGCAACACCACTTTTTGAACCATGTGTCATTGCTCCACCAAGGTCATCCATTGAGATTTCTTCACCTAATACTGTCTTTACAACATCAGGACCAGTAACAAACATTGATCCTGCCTTTTCAACCATTACAACAAAGTCTGTCATGGCTGGTGAATATACTGAACCACCTGCAGAAGGACCAATACTAGCTGTAATTTGAGGAACAAC
>JACENB010000019.1 GCA_013867245.1 Nitrosopumilaceae archaeon | reverse complement strand
CAACCAAAAAAACTGCAACCAAAAAAACTGCAACCAAAAAAACTGCAACCAAAAAAACTGCAACCAAAAAAACTGCAACCAAAAAAACAACAAAATCAAAACGTACCAAAGTAATCTGTATTTCTCATAAAGAAGATGCTGATGGTATTAGCTCTGCAGCATTAATTAGACAAGCATTTGGCGGTGATGCTATGCTAGTTGATTATCCTGGACAAATGGAAGCATTACAACAAGTTGTCACTGATGAAAAATTAAAATCGTTATACATTTGTGATTTGGGCCTAAGCAAAAAGACTCAAGATGAATTTATTGATCTTCTGTCAACTTTGAGAAAAAACAAAGTTTCAGTTACATATATTGATCATCATGACATTGATCCTAATGTTGTAAAATCATTACAAAAACTCAAAGTCAAAGTAATTCATGACATTAACGAATGTACTACTGTTCAAGTTTACAACGCTTTCAAATCAAAACTAAATGAACATGCAACTTTTGTTGCAACGTGTGCTGCAATCACTGATTACATGGAAGATAGACCTCTTGGCTCTAAATTACTTCAAATGTATGATAGACAATTTGCTCTCATTAGTGCCACTGTACTAACCTACAACATTGTAGGTCATCAAAAAGAACCTGACTATCTCTTGTACCTGGTTGAAGAGTTAGCAGAATCCAAATTTCCACATGATATTCCAAATACCTTTGAATTTGCACAAATTCAAGTTGAAAAACTATCTCAAATGATTGCCAAAGTAAAAGCTGGTATGAAAACTATGAAGAATCTTGGACATATGGAGATTACCGATTCTGGTGCTAGCGGTGCTGTGAATTTTGTAATGGGATTATCTGGCAAAGACGTTGGTGTCGCATACAAAGAAAGAATAGACCATGGCATCTATGCCGTTTCAGTTAGAGGCTCTAAAAACTGTAAAGTTCATCTTGGCAAAATTGTTAATTCATTGGCAACCGAACTTGGTGGCTCTGGAGGTGGGCATGATAGAGCATGTGGTGCTGTAATTCCAAAACCAAAAATAAAAAAATTCATTACCGAATTAAATAAAAAAATAAAATAATCCCTTCAAGAATCTAGTAATCTTTTTTGTTAAATGAGATGTTGAAACTCAAGTAATTTTAGGTATGATTTGATTTTAAACCTATTCTGAGATCTCTACTATGGCATCAATTTCTGTCATTGAATCAAGCGGTAAACTTCCTGCTCCTAACGCTATTCTTGCATGTTTCCCTTTCTCACCAAAAACTTCAAACATCAAATCTGATGCTGCATTGATAACTTTTGGATGTTGGGTAAATTCTGGAACTGAATTCACAAATCCTGATAGTCTGACAATTCTTGCAACTTTGTCCAAACTTCCTGCTTCCCTTTTGATTTGAGCAAGTATGTTAATTGCACAACTTTTTGCTGATTTTTGGGCAGTCTCCAAATTGTTGTCTGAAACTTTTCCAGTATATGCTACCTTTCCATTTTCTAGTGGAATTTGTCCTGAAATGAAAAGTAGATTTCCTGTCTTTACTGCTGGAATATAATTTCCTGCAGGTACTGGGGCTTCTGGTAATTCTATTCCTAATTCTTTGAGTTTTTCTTCAGACATGATGATTGTTAAGTCATTTTTGTCTGATTTTAGTTTTTACTTATTTTGATATGGATTTTTTCGCCCTTGGTAGAGTTATTCTGAAATACAGTTCGTGTCTTATAGCCTTGTTTCTGTAAACATCTATCTAATATAGAAACCCATGGAAGAGAGTGTCCGCTGTTTAGTTTTGACTCTACGGTAATGTTCTTTGTATTTGCCTCAAAATTTACATGTCCTGAACATGTGATTTGTAACACTGCGTCCATAATCTCAATAATGTCATCTAGTGATTTTGATTTCAAAGATATACCGTTCTTCTCTAATAACTTGAACAAGTCAAATTCAGGTTTTTTTGAGAACATTGTTGAATTTAGAATATGTGTTAGACCTGTTTCATTTACTGTTTTGATTATTTTGTAAATTTCTTGAGCTTCCGATTTTGTCATATCTGCAAGTGCTTTTGTCTTTGTAGCATTTTTCCATATATGTGAAAATATTTTTTCTTGATTTACTCCGAGAATATCTGTTGATGAAAATATGGCTCCTTTTCCATTTTCATTATTTACCATTAACAATTCTGTTTCATCAAAGATAAAGCAATTCTGTGTGATATCTGAAGCTCTTATCTCCACACCGTCTGGAATTACTCTGTATGACTCTGAACCAATTTGTGCAGGTGAAACTAAAACCTTAACCTCTAAATTTCTACGTAAAACTGAAACTAGTTGTTCTTTGCATTCTGCTAGTAATCCTAGGCCCCATTGATCTACCATAATTTTCATTGAGGATTTACTTCCGTCAATCATAGTTTGAAGTTGTGATAATACATTATTTGCACTAATATGAAAATACCTTTTTTCTTCAGAACCTCTAGACTTTCTACTTTCTTCACTGGCTTTTTTGAGGTTTGATACCAAAGTGTTCATTGCATTTACTTTGTTAATTTGTTCATGAATAATTCCATCAAATGCATCTTCTGGTGCAATAGCAGTACACATTATTGGTTTACTTTTTGAAATAATTGCGAGTTTCTTATTTTCTAATTTTAGTAATGTTGGGTAAATTTTGGTTCTTGGTATCTCAGAATAATATGCCAATTCTCCAGCTGATATTGTCCCCTTGGCAATCAATGCGACATATGCCTGTGCTTCATATTTACTTAAACCAAATTCTTCTAGACTGACTGTTAATGCGTGCTCATTGACCATGATTATACTTGATTTGTTATTAGGTAAAATTGAGAGCTAAATTCCTTTACACAAATACTCAAAAAAATTCAAAATTGTATCTGCAGATGGGTGTAACTGTAGTTACTAAATTAATTGTGACATCGTCCACAAATACAAAATCTCGTTAAAATTGAATATGTCGGTTAAATGTATGGAATTAGACAATGAGCATATTGCTCAATATGTCCCTTTGACTCCTAGATTGGAGTATTCTACTTCTTTGCTAGATGAAATTGTAGATATCATCTCTCAAAAAAGAGATGATTTGAAGCAGTCCAACAAAGACTTGGTTTCTGATTTTGACGAATCAGACAAAACCCATCTTCAGGCAATTGAACTCGAACGAACCATGGTATTTTCTCTTGAAATTTTGACCATTGCAAAAAGAAAAACAAAAAGCATTACAAACATTCATTCCATTCCTCAGGTTTTACCTTCCGCAATCCCTTTGATTAGAACAATAAGTGCTAAAATCTATGATCTAATTCCTGACTGTAGCCAAAAACTCTCAAAACTATCTGTTCATTTAGGTAGTATAGTACTTGATTCAGCAGCACTTACTCATGCAAGCTTTGATTTTAGTCAATCAAACACTGAATCCTCAACCTTACTTGATGAAGTAAAATTGATGGTGGACTCTAAAATAAGTAAGCAGTATCCTAATGTTGATTTTTTTAAATTATGCAATACTTGAATGTATTAAACACCAAACGTGATTTTTCAAAGGATATTGATAGAATAAAATCACTATCATCTAAAATTGATAAAAAAATCTCTGAGGCAAAATCTAATGATGACAAAAATCTCGAAAAATTAACTTTTGACGAACTACAAGATTTGAATAAAATTGTTGGAATTGCTGATTTCCTGCTAGTCAAATATGCTGACAAAAAAGAGATGCGCTCAATTCTCAAGTATTTTGTATCCGTAATTTCTGATGCTGCAGGCTCTATCGAAAACTTGGATGATGAAATTTCTGAATTAATTATGTCTGCTGAGGATTCTATTAGCAAGGTAAAAGGCATTCATGTGGATATCTCAAAAAAATCTGATTTTAGCAAGGAATATGGCGATGGTCCTGACTATGATGAGCACGAAACAAGTGCAATTAATTTAACCAATTTTGCTACAGAGATTAACACTGTAGAATACCAACAAAATTCTCAAGGGAATACTGCGAGGTAATTTGAAATGAGTATGGCTCCCCAAGAACTAGAAAACACTGCTAGCAAATATGCTTCTGAAGCAATCAAGTTTGATTCTCAGGGAGCCCGTGGCCAAGCAATAACTTACTATCAGCAAGCAATTGATGCCTTGGTAAAATTACTGCAATTATATCCTAACAGTAAACTGAACCCAATTTACAAAGAGAGATGCAATTCCTATCACAATAGAATCAATGCATTACAACAGGCACACG
>JACENB010000003.1:2718-13346 GCA_013867245.1 Nitrosopumilaceae archaeon | reverse complement strand
TCATTAAAATAAGCTGGTAAGAGTGAGATACTTATTCCTTTTGAAATATAATGGATCTACAACAAGGAATAAAACGGCTTTGAAACTGGGTAGAGTAAATTGGGAATTAATGAAATAATAGAAATATCGAAACCACGAATAGTAGTTCTGTTAGTTATTACTGCAGTTACATCCATGTATGCTGCAAGTAAGTTAGTTACGGGAGCATCTCAACTTGACTATTTGGATTATTTGCATATTATAGTAGCAGGAGCATTGGCATCAGCTGGATCTAGTGCTCTAAATCACTATTATGATAAAGACATTGATCCTAAAATGAGTAGAACCAGTTCTAGACCTATTCCTTCTGGAAGAATGGCTGCATCCAATGTTTTGTTATACGGATTAACTGTAAGTTGTATTTCTGTAATTTACGGATTCTTTGCACTTAATGCAATATCTGCATTTTTTATTGCAGTAGGGATATTTTCTTACGTTATAATTTACACAGTTTGGCTAAAACGTAGAAACACTTCCAATATTGTAATTGGTGGAATTGCTGGTAGTGCTGCAGCTTGGGCAGGATGGGCAGCTGCAACTGGTAGTATGGATTTATTGGGATTCTTAGTTGGCTTTTTAGTATTTGTTTGGACACCTTCCCACTTTTGGTGTCTTGCAATGAAAATTAAAGATGAATATGCACAAGCTGAAGTTCCAATGTTACCTGTTGTAATTGGAATGCAAAAAACATCTAAATTCATTTTGGGTAATACTTTAATTTTAATTCCTTACTCTTTGTTACTTGTATTGATTCCTGATGGATTGGGAATTGTTTACACAGTTATTGCATCTGTGTCTGGTGGATTGATGTTGGTATATCATTACAAGCTAACAAAAACTCCTACATCTGAATTTGCTTGGAAAGCATACAAAGTAACTGCACCTTATTTGACAATTATTTTTGTAGCTGTTGCATTAGATGCTGCATTTCATTTTCCTTTGATCTAATTTTTTAATTATTTATCTACACCTGGAAAACTTGCTTCATAATCTTTTTCCATTACTTCTTTATTCTGTTTTTCTATTGGATCCTCTTCTTTTTCAATAATTGCAACTTCTATTCTTCTTTCATCTTTAGTAAACCATGCAACTTTGATTAATCCCAATATTTCCAAATCTAAAAGTAATTTGTTAAATTTATCTTCTGGCAAATTTAATCCGTCCTTTGTTAAACTCTTGTAAAGTTCAACATCTGTTAATGAGTTAGATTCTTTAATTTTTTCAAATATTTGATTTCTTAATGGAATTGTCATGATTAACCGTAAAATGCTTTCTCTCCTGTCTTGGGTACTACATTAGATATACTTTCTCTTATGGTGTTATACCATTGATCTACCTCTTTTGTAATTGATGGTTTAATTTGTTTCAGACTAACTGCGAAATCCCGACTGCTAATTTTTGATGATTTGTTTCTCATTGCACAAATTGCTGCTTCTCTACATAATGCTGACAAATCTGCACCCGTGTAATTTTGTGTTGCTACTGCAATCTCTTGTAATTTAATATCATTTGATAATGGCATTTTTTTTGTTAAAATTTTAATGATTTCTAATCTACTCTTTTCATCAGGAGGTTTGACATATAGAACTAGATCTAATCTTCCTGTCCTCAATAATGAATTATCTATGATGTCTGGTCTGTTTGTAATTCCGATGACTGCCACTCGAGATGAAGTTCCTTCTTCAATTTCTGTTAATAGTTGGCTAAGTATGGTTTCTCCTGATCCTCCTTCTCCTGATTTTGATTTTGCTAGTGCGTCTAATTCGTCAAAAATTATTACACATGGTGATGATGCTTTTGCTTTTCTAAAAATTTCTCTTATTGCTTTTTCTGATTCTCCGACCCATTTAGAAAGAATTTCTGGACCTCTAACTAAAATCATATTTGCACCTGTTTCAGTTGCTACTGCTCTTGCAAGTAATGTTTTTCCGCATCCTGGTGGACCATAAATTAAAACTCCTTTTGGGGGTTTGATGCCCATTTTTGTAAATTTACTTGGTTCTTTAACTGCTGTAATTATATTATCTGTCAAACTTTTCTTAATATTTTCTAAACCTCCAACATCATTCCACCAAATTTTTGGTCTTTCAACATAAAATTCTCTCATTGCAGTAGGGACAACTTCGTGCATCGCATCGTAAAAATCAACCAATTTGATTTGCATTGATTGTAAAACTTCTGAAGAAATTTTTTCAGTTTCAAGATCAATTTCTGGTAAATATCTGCGAATTGATTTCATTGCTGCTTCTCTACATAGTGATTTGATATCTGCACCTGTGTATCCATGTAATTCTGCTGACAATTCTTTTAGATCAATTTCTTCGTTTATTGGCATTCCTCTTGTGTGAATTTGTAAAATTTCATATCTTCCATCTTCGTTAGGTACACTAATCTCAAATTCTCTGTCAAATCTTCCTGGCCTTCTAAGAGCTGGATCTACACTATCTGGTCTGTTGGTTGCACCTAAAACAATGACATTTCCTCTATCGTTTAATCCGTCCATTAATGCAAGTAATTGTGCTACCACTCTTTTCTCCACATCTCCATACACTTCTTCTCTTTTTGGTGCTATTGCATCAATTTCATCAATGAAGATTATGCTTGGTGAATTATCTTTTGCTTCTTTAAAAATTTCTCTTAATTTAGCTTCTGTTTCACCGTAGTATTTGTTCATAATTTCTGGACCGTTAATTGGATACATGTTAGCTTCAGATTCGCTTGCCATAACTTTTGCAAGTAATGTTTTTCCGCATCCTGGTGGACCATATAGTAAAATTCCGCTATGTGGTTCAATCCCTAATCTGGAAAATAATTCTGGATGTCTTAATGGTAATTCAACAATTTCTCTCATTGCTTTAGTTTTTTCTTTTAATCCACCAACTTCTTCATATGTGACTCTGACTTTTCTGTCGATTGATGTTTCTGTTGAAATATTTAATTCAGTTGTTTTGTCTATGTTGATAATTCCTTTAGGTGATGTTTTTGTAATTTTAAAGTCCATTGAGTTTCCTAATATCATTACAGAAATTTCATCTCCGTGAGTTACTGGTAATCCTTTTAATCTATTTTTAACAAAATCCATGAATTCTTTATCAATTGTTACTGCATCGTTGAGTGGAGTTAGTGTAATTGTTTTTGCAATTTTTGAAATTATTTTTCTAACTTTTACTATGTCGTTTAAAGTTCCCCCAACATTTTTTCTTGTCTGTCCATCTATTCTAATTATATCTGGGAATTTTTCATCCTCATCTGCAGGCCAAATAATGGCACAACTTGTCCTTGAACCCATGATTTCAATTATATCTCCTGGTTCAGCTTTGAGAAAATCCATTGCTTTTGGACCTATTCTGGCACGTTTTTTGCCTACGTCTCTTTGTTTTGCTTCACCAATTCTCATTTGCAAAGGCTCTTCTTTGCGTACCATAAAATCAATTAATTCTTGTTATGCTAATTACTGTTATGTTAATTGCGACTCATACTAAGTACTTCAAATTCACTGACTCCTTCAACTGCTCTAACAGTATCTTCTAGTGAATCCATTTGCCCTTCTTTGTCCTCTAATACAAATTGTGCCTTTAGACATTCTAATCCAAAAGCTAGTGGTTCTTTTTCATGTCGATTTAGAGTAATTCCATCTTTTAGTGATGCTTTTACAGTTTCTGCTAATTTATCTAAATCCACTTCCATTCCTGTTGGAAGAATTTTTGCAATTAATACAATATCTGTCATTTTACTTAAGGTCCCGTGAAGTTACATGAAGAGCAGGTATAGTTTCTTGCTGCTTCTCTACAACTTTCACATCTCCAAATAAGGTCAACCCCACATTCAGGGCAATTGAATTTAACACATTTATCATTAGGCATAATTGCTCTATGGCAACAACTGCATGTTGGTAATGATATAGTAGATGACATGCTCAATTTTTCTGGAAACATCATTTATACTTTCCTTAGAAATTATAATGGACTTAACCCAATATTTTTTTCAATTCACTACTGACTAATGTTTGAGCTGTTTTCAATGAATTTTTGATTCCTAATAATTTGATAATTGAACTTGTATGAAAATCAAAATCATCTTTTTCTGAAATTTCATTGACAATTTCTGGGGTTATTGATTCAAATAATTTATTGATCGTTTCATTATCAATCCTTTCTAAAATTTTTCTTGCTAACATTTGTTTATCAAATTCTTTACCAAATCTCTCAACCCATTTTTTTTGATAATTTAGAAGATCTGTTTTTTCATTTGTTTTTAAAAATTTGGATATTGCTTGTCCTGCATATACTCCTCCCATTCCACTTGTGAAAATTCCTCCTGCGGTTGTGGGTTTTGCTTGTCCTGCTGCATCTCCTACTATCACTACATTGTCTTCAACAAATCGTTTGATTGGACCCTTAATCCAGATAGGTGCAAAAATTTTCCTTATTGTTGAAAATTCTCCTTTTTGCTTAAGAAATTCATTTAATGTTTCAGATACATTGATGCCTTTTCCTGCAATTCCTACTTTTCCTTTTCCTTCAGCTGATGGAATCACCCAGGCAAAAAACCCTGGATATTTCTCTTGATCAAAAATAACTTCCACTTTTCCTTTTTTAATCCAATCTGCATAAATTTCATATTGTGCAGATGATAAAATCCCTGTTCGATCTTTGTGAATTAATGATGACACTCCTCTTGCATCCACAAAAATTTTACAATCAATTTTTTCTTCATTTGTCCTAATTCCTGTTTCTGTCATTTCCTGAAAACTTGTTCTAACTTTTATCATTGCACCATTTTTTTGAGCTTGAAATGCAACTTGTTTATCTAATTCTCTTCTGCTAATCTCTACTACTTTTTGATTTTTTGAATTGATTGTGAAACTTTTTCCATTAGGTGATGTAATTTTTGCAGATTCAATCATATGTTCAAAAGTTTTTTTAAATGGAATAATTCCTAATTCTTCTAGGCCTGCAATACTTACTAATCCACCACAATGTTCAGGTGTCCCAATTTCATAATCTTCTTCAATTACTAACACTGAAAATCCTTTGGAAGAAATTTCTCTTGCAGTTAATAACCCTGCAATACTGCCTCCTCCAACAACTACATCATAGTACACAGATTTTGGTTCTTTGTCAATTATTTAATTCCAAAGTTTTTCATTGTGCCTATCTGTGAAAATAATATGGGTGAAATTAAACAAGTAATTGCTGTTAGGACTGATTTGGGAATGGGTAAGGGTAAGATAGCTGCTCAAGTTGGCCACGCATGTGTCATGGGTTCAGAACATGTCAGAAAATCACATCCTGAATGGTGGTCAGAATGGTGGGGTGGACAAGAGAAAGTTGTTGTTAAAGTTTCAGGAATTAAAGAATTACAAGAAATAAAACGACATGCGATTGATTTGAATTTACCTTGGTCTGAAATTTCTGATGCCGGACACACTCAATTATCACCGGGAACTACAACTTGTATATCTATAGGCCCTGCACCCGAAAATTTGATTGATAAAATCACTGGTAATTTGAAATTATTATGATTTTCTGGGAATAAGATATTAACAGTATTGTTTAAAAAAATCTGTGAAAAAGAAGACTAAGGGAATTTTAGCATTTATTTTTCTAGGTGGTCTTATGTTGACTTCTGGAGTTTTAGTTGCTATAACAGGTTATGATCCTGATGTAGATTATGCAGCTATGGATGATCCTGAAGTAACAATTACTGGTACTCCTGCAGATAATTATCCTGATGAACAAAGGCCTCAATTTTGTAGTTCTGATAAAATTGCAAAATCCACAAAGTTTGTTCAAGAATTTGTTATTCCTACTGATTGTACCAATCCGTTAGCCATTACATCTGATTATGATGGAAATGTTTGGTTTGCTCAAACTAATACTGGAAACATTGCAAAATTCAATCCTACAACTCAAACATTTGTTGAATATGAAAATCCTACATGGCCTGACGGTGCTCGTTCAATGATGTGGGGAATAGATTATGCTCCTGATGGTTCTGTTTGGTTCACTGATGAAACTTATGATTCCGTTTGGAAATTTTCTACATTTGACGAGGAATATGAGCGATTATCTTATCCCTCTGATGGAAATTCATTACCTCAAAAACTTAGAATTGATGGCTCTCAAATTATCATTAATGATTTTACTGGAAACAAATTAACCATTCTAGATGTAAATCCTACTGACACTGAAGTAAATTATCTGAGTGTGCCTTCCCCTGTAGATGACTCAGTAACAGCTGATTTTGCAATAGATGGAAATGACGATATTTGGTATACCAATTGGTTATTTCAACAAGGAGGGATTTTAGTTCAATTTAATCAAAATGATTATCTTGATGATGTAACAAATTCTGGAATGCCATACTTGCCCTTAATTGATTACATTACGGGTTACCCTTTACCTGTACAACTACTTACTCCAAATGGTGTAACTTTTTCTGATGATGGAATATTGTGGCTAGCAGATACAACTTCTTCTTCGTTTTTCAGTTTTGACCCTACAACTGAACAATTTATTCAATATGTGACATCTGATCCTATCTTTGAAACCTTTGGAAATCAAACAGGTGTTGTCAAATCCCCTATTTCTAGACCTTATTGGATTGAAAATAATGATCAAGGACAACTTGTGTTTAATGCACAAACAGCAAATAATATTTCGGTAATGGATCCAAAAGAACAAACTCTTGTAGAGTATCATGTACCTTCAAAAAATCCTAACTGGGCTGATTGTGATTCTGGTATACAGGTAATGGAAAATTGTGGTGTTGCACAAATTTTTGATTTTGCAGTATCTGGTGAAAAAATTTGGTTCACTGAATGGGTTGAAAACAAAATTGGTGTCGTAGATACATCTGTATCTTTACCATTTGAAATTCAACTTGAATCCGATGAGATTAAACTTTCTTCTAATGATTCTGTTACTAATCATATCATATTTTCTCCACAATTTGAAAATGACATAATCGAAGTTTCTTCAATTACTTCTACTACTCACGAATTTCTAACTGTTGATTTTATTCATAACTCTCCTGAAAACTTTGAATTAAATTCTAATGATTCTGTTGCTGTACATATTGAACTTTCCACTTCTGATGCTGCTTTACCTGGAACATACAAAATTTTACTAGGTGGACAAACTTCAGATGTTGCAATTAGTAAATATCTTACAGTGATTGTAGAGTGATACCTGAAATTGATTCACAAATAGGAATATCTGTTTATACTACAAAATTTTCTGGTATTGGTGGAAAAATTAGGATTAATCCTGAAGATTTTGAAGTTTCTGAATTAATTTCTAAGCGTGCAACAAATTCTATTACTGATGAAAGTGGTTATGCTGTTTACAAACTAAAAAAGAAAAAAATTGATACTAATCATGCGTTATCTGGAGTTTTTCGAAAAACTGGTGTTCGTCTTAAGTCTCTAGGACTAAAAGATGCTTCAGCTGTAACTGAACAATTTGTTGGTTCACCTCATAAGGGTAAGCCTATTGACAATTTTTCTACTGAAAAATATTCTCTTACAAATATTGGATTTACAAAAAAACCCTTATCTAAAAAAGATATGATTGGTAATAATTTTAAAATTCAAATTTCTGATTGCTCAGATGATCTGTCTTCATTTGCTGAACATGATCAGATTTTAAATTTTTATGGGTATCAAAGATTCGGTTCTAAAAGACCTGTTACTCATTTAATTGGAAAGTCAATTTTACAAAGAGATTTTGATATGGCTGTTGACTTGATTTTATCCTTCACTTCTTCATATGATTCTGCAGAAAATACAGAGATACGTGAAAAACTTTCTGACAAAACAAATTATGTAAAATATTATGATAAAGTTCCATCTCAAATGGATATTGAAAAAATTGTTTTAAAAGAAATGATTGAACATGATGATTCCATTCGTGCTATACGTGCAATTCCATTATCTTTACGACGTTTTTACATTCAAGCATACGAATCATACATTTTCAATAAATCTCTAAGTTCGGCATTTTTAGATGGTGAAAATTTATTTGAATCTCAACCTGGTGATGTCTGCTTTGATTCTAAAAGTATAATTGGAAAATTCAAAGATGGAGTTGAACAATATCTGGCATTACCGTTTGTTGGTTATTCGTATTACAAAAAAACTAGATTTGACCATTCCATTTCTAAAATTTTAATTGAAGAAGAAATTTCTCCAAAAGATTTTTTCATAAAAGAAATGCAAGAAGTCAGTAGCGAGGGTGGGTTTAGACAAGCCGCAATTCATTGTACTGATTATGTATCTGAGAAAAATAAAGTTGAATTTTCATTATCTAGAGGTTCATTTGCAACTATTCTGTTAAGGGAAATAATGAAGCCTAGTGATCCTATTCTCGCCGGATTTTGAGGGACTCATTTTTTTAAAATTTTCAATAATGCCCCAATCCCAATAATTATTATTCCTAAAACCATTATTTGAATTCCATATGTTATCCAATCAGGATTGGCATACATGAAAGATGATTCAGGACCAACTATGGCTTGTCCTTGTAGATCAAAAATTAACCCAAAAATGAATACTATGCTCCCAATCCCAATAACGGAATATCCTTTCCCCATGTTCATTTCATTTAATTTCCATTAAAAAGGGTAAACAGAATTGATTCAATGAGCAAATCATTTTTGGGCTGTATTTTTAATCATTTTCTTAAGACATCATAAAATGTACAATTGGAGCGGTCAATCTGAATCTGGTGGGCACAAATACCTTGGATTGATATTATTTTGTTCATCTGCCTTATTGGCTCTATTACTCTTTTTGATATTTCATCCTCAAATTGATGCAATAAATCGAGAATCCCCAATTCTAATTAATTTGATGTTTATTCCTGCTATGGCTGTTGGATTTCTTTATGGAATTAAAATTACTCAACGAGCTGTAAATCCTGCTGAAATTAGAAGTCCTATCAAAAGATCAATTGTAAAAATTTTCTTGTTCTTTTTTGTAATGGGTGGTATGTTCAGTTCCGTCAATTTTGCAATAAATGGTGGTAGCGTAATGCCGGATGTATCTATTTTTGAAGATGGTTTAATCACGTGGGTTCATACCTTTGTAATGGCTAATGGAGGTGCAACCTTTCTTATTATCTCAAGTATTATGTTGATGGCAGCTGCAACAAAAAGAATCGTTGGTTTGGATTCAGGATTTTTGAATAGATTAGTTTCATCTGCTAGTACATTTGTTTTTGTTACTGTTCTGGCTTTGAGTTTCACAAAATCAGATCCTACTTCTTCAGGTATATTTTTGTACACTTTTTATCAAGCAGGAATTGTAGGTGGTGCATTTTTTGCAATGAATCGATTAACTAAAGATAAGAATATGGTATCTGATTTTGCTAATGGTTACTGATTTCATATTTTTTATTTGATAAACATTATTACTTTCTAGATATTTTGATGTCTTATGGGGTTAGTTGATAAAATTAAAAAAAGTATTGAACTAAAACATCCTTCTCCAAATATTTCTTCAATTGAAAAGACAGAAAATAAAATTCTAAAATTAACAAAGGAATCTGAACTAAATCCTAATGATTCTAAAATTTTACTTGAATTGTATACATGTTATGTTGAAACATCAAATTCTGAAAAGAAAATTGAATGTTTAGAAAAATTATCTTCAATTTTACCACGTGATTTTTATCCTCTTCAACAACTAGCAGATATTTATCTGAATGAATTGAATGATGATTCTAAAGCAAAATTCTATCAAAATAAGGCTAATGATATTAAAAATAATTTTTAGTTTTTAATAGTAATTCAGAACTAGTTTTCTAGATCTACGTAAATTCCTGAAATTTCATTATTTATTCTGTCCCAGTATATTTCACAGCCATCTGTTTTGAAATCATTTGCTTTACACTCATTAAAATGGGCTGTGTTGTTTCTGGACATATTATCTGCATACAATACATCCTCGCCTATAACTACACCAATTATTAACACTGCCAACAAACTGGCTGATACTAATATCATGGAATATCCAACTTGTCTCAAATTTTTGGATTTTTTCATTCACGTGAAATCAATAAGGCTTGAATTTAATCTTTTCAAGTCATTTTTCCTAGTTAGATCTTTATCACTAGACTGTTTTTTCCGATAAAAAGAAAAGAAAGTAGTTCAAACTACTTTTGTTGAGCATTCAAATTCTCCAATATGAGTTTCTAGGACCAATTCCTTTATCTGAATGGGGTCCTCCGATGGAAAAATTAGTCTATTTGATCTTATCTCGAACCAAAGATAAATTTGATATGGTCTATGTTGGTGATTGTCCAAAAACTGATGAAAAGTCCTTTTTTACATCTCATGATCAATTCAAATGTTGGTTACAAAAATCTGGTTCTGAACAATCCTTGTATCTTGCAATTTATCCAATGTTTGAATCAAGTGAAGCAAAACGGCATAATGTAATTCAAAAGATTATTGCTCAATACAAACCTCCATGTAACAATGATGAGATTTCTGAGCCAAAGCCTGATTATGTTGTAAGGGTTTCAGAGGAATCAGACAAAGATTCAGAGGAATCAGACAAAGATTCAGAGGAATCAGACAAAGAT
>JACENB010000003.1:0-2618 GCA_013867245.1 Nitrosopumilaceae archaeon | reverse complement strand
TTCAGAGGAATCAGACAAAGATTCAGAGGAATCAGACAAAGATTCAGAGGAATCAGACAAAGATGAATTATGAATCAGACAAAGATTCAGATAAGATTTCTTGTGCTTGTTGTGGACATGAAATGAATTTAGAAAAAAAACTTCAAAAATCTAATCTATATCGTTGTAATAATTGTGGAATTAGTGATACTAGACTTAATTCTTAACTTTGTTTTGTACATCAAATAATTGTAAAGTTAGTAAATCTAATGCCTTTTTCATATGTTGAAATTCATTAATAGAATGCATCTGTCCTTCTACTAGTGCTCTCATAACTTTGATTGAATTTTTTTGGTAATCATCTGAAGCAACAATCTCCATTCCATTTAATTTTGATAATAAATTATCCAAATCTTTAATCATTTCATCAGAAGGTTTGTGTTTATCCATAGAATTCAGATTTTTTTTTCGTATATGAATTATTGCTAAGTTAATAGTCAATAATCAAACTGGATGGTAAAATTCTCATTGATAGATCTAATGAATTGATAAAAAATGTATTTTGAAAATATTTATGTAAATGAAATTATTGAATTTTAGATATGGGATTCAAAAAAGGTATTGAGAAATGTGTGGAGTGTGAGAAAAAAATGTCTGAGGATCCCGATGAAACAGGAATGTGTAGTAAATGTGGTTCTGGTGCAAGAGTTGATTCAGAAATACAAAAGGAATTAAATGATTTAGGAATTATTTAGTATATTTACAACAAATCTTCATCAATTTCTTCAATTGGATTCATAAATTGCGTACATGTACACGTTGGAATTTTACATTTTCCTAATTTTATCATTAATTTGCTTTCTTTATCTGGAATATGAGCTTCATCTGTGTGGTGGCATCTTTGACAATTCATTTTATTTTATGACCTCTAATTATTTGGAACTAATACTGCACGAGCATCAATTTCAGAATCTTTTAATTTTTTCAAAGCTTCATTTGCTTTTTCTAATGGGAATGTTTCATAAATTACTTCGATATCATTTTCATTGCATATTTTGATAACTTGTTCCATATCTTTTGTAGAGCCAATCAACGTGCCTCTGATTGTTTTTTCTTCAAATGCAATGAATTCTGGCCTTTCTCCAATTGTTGCAATGACAATTGTTCCTCCTTTCTTGACTGATTTTATTGCAGTATCTGTTACAATATCTGCTGGAGCAAATACTATTGCTGCATCCAATAAGCCATGTTTTTGATTTAATTTATTCAAAAATTCTTCTTGTTCTTTTGAAAATATCATTGCATCTACCGCTCCTAATCTTTTTGCAACATCTAGATGATTTTGTGATCTTGAAAATGCAATTACTTTTGTTTTTTCAATTTTTGCAAACTGTATCGCCATGTGACCTACTCCTCCAATTCCAAAAATTCCTATTTTTTTATCTAATGTTGGCTCTGCTGCTTTGACTGCTTTGTAAGCTGTAATTCCTGCACAAAATAGTGGTGCTGCATATTCTGATTTCATTTTTTCTGGAACTTTAGTTGCAAAATCTTGTTTAACTGTAATGTATTCAGAGTATCCTCCTTTCAGAGTTTCACCTGTTATTTTTGACGATTCACAAAGGTACTCTTTTTCCTCTTCACAATATTGACATTCTTTGCATGCTTCAAGTAACGGTGTGATTCCTGCTCTTTCTCCTATTTTGAATTTGGTCACATCTTTTCCAATTTCAATTACTTTTCCAACAACTTCATGTCCTGGAACAATCGGTAATGTTGCTGGAATTCCAATATGCTGCCAATCTCCTTCTATTCCATGAAGTTGTGAGTGACAAACACCACATGCTTCAATTTTAAGTAGAATTTCATCTGATTCCTTAATTTCATGTTTATCTATTTCAGTTGATTTCAAAGGATTAGTTTCAATTTTTGCACATTCTGAAAGCACCATTGCACGCATTTTTTCCATAATTCAAAAATTTTTTCATTGAATTTTAACATACTGTTTTAATTTTTTCTTTGAATTATTTCAATCAAGATAAGATTTATTTTAAAAAAAGTATCCATTATGGTATGACTGATGTTACTTCTGAAGATCGTGAACGAGTAAAACTACTAACCTTAATTTCTTCTTCCAAACATGAGTTTGATAAATTATCTCTAGAACAATTGGCAAGACTAGAGGAACTTCTAAAGAAAAAAGACTATAGTCATGATAAAAAAGCAGACAAATCAAAATCTAAATTTCTCAAAAGAATCAATGTCCGAATTTATGAATTGACTGAGGGTAAGGGAATTTGGTGATGATTTCCATATCTAGGTACAAATATTCAAAACACTTTAGTAAATTATGGCTGGAAATAATCTAATTCATGAAACCAGTCCTTACTTACTTCAACATGCTGATAATCCCGTTGATTGGTATGGGTGGAATGATGAAGCACTAAAAAAAGCAAAAGATGAGAACAAGCCTATTTTTCTAAGTATTGGATATAGTGCATGCCATTGGTGTCATGTAATGGCACATGAATCATTTGAAAATAATGATGTTGCTGAATTTATGAATGAACATTTTGTAAACATAAAAGTTGATCGTGAAGAACGTCCTGATATTGATGATATTTATCAAAAAGTTTGTC
>JACENB010000066.1 GCA_013867245.1 Nitrosopumilaceae archaeon | reverse complement strand
GCAAGGTTTTCTGATTTTGAACGTTCACCGTGATTAACTAATACACGACGTAGTTTTGGTCTTAATCTTTGTACAAATGACATTAATTGGTTGTAATCACTATGTCCACTAAATCCATCTAATTTTTCAACACCACAGTTTACAGAAACAACTTCAACTTTGCCTTCTTTACCTAACATCGAAACTTGTTTAGAACCATCTAGTACACGTCTTCCTAAAGTTCCATTGACTTGATATGAAACGAATACAACTTTATTTTTTGGATCAGGAGCAATATTTTTGAAATATTCTAAAACAGGACCACCCTCTAACATTCCAGATGTTGCCAATATTATACATGGAGAATCTTCTCTCATTGGTTCTTCTCTAGCATCAGCATGTTCAATATTTGTAAAGTATTCAGAATCAAATGGATTATCATCAGTTTCTAAAATTTTTTGTTTTAATTCTCTTGCAAGATATTCAGGATATGACTCATGGATTGCTGATGCTTCAGAGATCATACCTTCAGTAAAAACTGGAGCTTCAACCATTTCACCAGATTTCATATAATGATCAATTACCATCATGATTTCTTGTGCACGACCAACTGCTGGAATTGGGATTAAGACTTTGCCCCCATCTGCTAAAGTATTGTTAACTGCATTGATAAAAGAAGATTCTACTTGTTGTCTTGTAGGTTGTACATCTTCTCTAAGACCATATGTACTTTCAATTAGTAAAGTCTCAACTCTGGGAAAATTCCAACTTGCAGCTTCAAATAAAATACTTTTTCCAAATTTGATATCACCAGAATATACAAAATTGTGATCACCATTACCAATATGAAAATGACATAATGCAGAACCAAGAATATGTCCTGCATTAGCAAGTACTAATTTAATGTCAGGGGAAATATCAGTTACAGTTCCATATGGTAAAGTAATTGTTTGTCTCATTACTTGTTTAACATCTCTTTCAGCATACATTGGAGTTCTACCTTGTGCTGCTGCAACTTTAATTGCGTCTAGTTGAATTAAATTCATCATAGGTAATGTCGGTTCACTGCAGTAAATTGGACCTTTGTAACCATATTTGCATAATGCTGGTAAAAATCCAGTGTGATCTAAATGAGCATGTCCAATTACTACAGCATCAAGTTCGTCTAATGTAATATCTAAGGAATCAAGTCGTGGATAGGAATCCATAGGAGAACGAGCACCAGGATTTATTCCGCAGTCAACCAAAATTTTACTTTCTGGTGTTGATAATAGCATTGAAGATCTTCCAACTTGACCAAAACCACCAAGAGTATGAAGAGATACTTCAGTTCTTTGTGATAAACGAGGTCTAAAAATGTCATCCCCAACTTGCTTCATTTGTTTACTTCTTTCAGCAGATGCTTGTTTTAGAGTCGAATTGATTGTTTGGATAGTTCGTGATGGGACTGTAGTAGCTTTTCTAATTCTTAATCTCCATCCAATTTTTTCTGTTAAATCAGCATGATTGAACTCTTTAGCATTTCTTTGTAACAACCAAGGTCTTTTTGCCTCAATTGATACTTCACCAGTTGAAGTATCAAACAGTGTAGCTTGTAAATTAGCTTCTTCAGGTACATGTTCAGCAATAATTTTTCTACATTCATCTTCTGGTTTTCTTATTGATTCATCAGTACGAATAACAATTCGTTTTTTAATTATGTTAACAAGTTTTGAAATTGTTTCATTATTTTCTAAAAGATATCTAGGCGAATTTGTGTAAAGTGCAATCCTTGGTCCTTCATATTCTATCTTTGTTATACTAGCTTCTTTTGGCATACTTTGCAGTATGGTTGCCATTATATTCTGGCTGCTAGGAGGTAATTCTTTTGGAGGTTGTTTTTTTTGCATTAAATCACTAAAGTTCGATAACTGCTTTCTTTTGTTCATCGGTTAATAGACGGAATCCATCTTTGTCCATTACTGCGATGTTTATTCCATCACCAGTACCAATGTTTCTAACGATTGCAGCTTTAACAGCTCTTAAAGCTATTTTTTTTGCCTCTTCAACTGTGAGGTCACTTCTATATTCTTCTTCCAATAAACCATAAGCTACTGGAGAACCACTTCCAGTTGTAACATAAGATTTCTCTTCAACAGAACCAAACATATCAACATTAAACAATGCAGGACCACTTGAATCATAACCACCTAGTAAGATATCAGCCATGAAAGGATATCCTCTGTTTTGATGGAAGATCAATGAACATAATCTTGCCAAAGAATGAATAGATATTGAATTTTGTTTGTCTACTCTGTGTAAATTAGAATGATATCGTAAAACATCTACAATATTTTGTGCATCTGCAACACCACCTGCCAAAGTTAAACCTGCGTGTTTGTCAATTTGTTGAATTTTCATCGTATTGTTATTTGCAATAAAATATCCAGCGCTAGCCCTCATATCAGCACATAAAACTACACCATCTTTTGCCTTAATACCTACAGTGGTAGTCCCATGCAAAATTTTTTCTTCAACGTTTGTAGACAAAATATTCCCTTTAAGATAAAGTAAATGTCATTCCACCCTTTTAAATAACTTTTTGATCATTGAAATCATAAATAATGAAGAAAAAGGAGGATCGCATGCAATCACACACAATGGAATTACCTAGGCTAATAGAGATCGGGGAGAAAAATATTGGAGACTTTGGAAAATTCCTATTTTCATTAAATAGGCCAAAAAAAGTTTCATTGATTAGTGGAACTAATGTTCAAAATGTTTTAAAATCTAAAATAGAAAAATCACTAAAAAATAAAAAAATTCGATATATTTGGCATACGTCTATTGATAATCAAATAAAATCAATTGATAAAATCCAAAAATCAGTTAAGAAGGATAATTCAGATTTAATTGTAGGAATTGGAGGAGGTCGTTCTGTTGATACTGCAAAACTAATTTCATATAATTTATCTATTCCATTTGTAAGTTTACCAACTGCGGCATCACATGATGGAATGGCAAGTCCATTTGTTTCTGTAAAAAGTGATAAACCTCATTCAATTGTAGCATCAGCGCCACTAGGTGTGTTTGTAGATATAGATGTAATCAAAAAAGCTCCATCTAAATTATTGGCAAGTGGCTGTGGAGATCTGATTGCAAATATTATAGCTGTAAAAGATTGGCAGTTAGGTCATAAAAAGAAAAAAGAATACTATGGAAGATATGCTGCAGACTTGGCAATGATGAGTGCAAAAATTGTTATGGAAAATTCTTCAGAATTTTCACGAAAAGGAGTAGATCATCGTGTAGTTGTTGAGGGATTAATTAGTGCAGGAGTTGCATCTTGTATTGCTGGAAGTAGTAGACCATGTTCTGGTGCAGAACATCTATTTTCACATGCACTTGATAAAATATCTCCAGGAATTGGACTGCACGGAGAAAAATGTGGAATTGGTTCTATTATGATGGCAAAATTACAAGGCCAAGATTGGAAAAAAATTATTAAAACATTAAAGGACGTAGGTGCACCAACAACAGCAAAACAAATTGGAATAGAATCAGATAAAATAATTGAAGCTTTGATTATTGCACAAGGATTAAGACCGGAGCGTTATACAATTTTAAAAGAAAAAATTATGACTAAAAAAACGGCATTAAATCTTGCAAAATCAACTAAAGTAATTTAATCTAAGAAGTTTTTTCTTTTGTTTCAGGTTTCTTGGTTTGTGCTTGTTTGTTGATATGAGTTTCAACAAAACTAATTTTTTCTAATGTATTTACAAACTTGAAAATATCCATTTGTATGAAATGTTTCATTATTTGTAATCCATCAGCACGTAAAATATCTTCAGGAATTGTAATACTTGCTTCTTTATCTTTTAAATCAAAAGCAATTTTACTATCTTCAACAGGAAGTCTTTCTTTTAGAATTGCATCAACTTTATCATTTGGTGTATCTAAAGCTTTGAGTACATTAACATCATAAAGAATTGTTTTTCCTGCATATCTATGATTATAATCAATTTGAACTCGACCTGAACCAATAAAACGAATTATTCCTCTTTTATTATCAACTTCAATTGTGTCACCAACTGAAACTTTTTCTGCATCTTCACCTAATTTTCTTAGTGGAATCATTCTAACTTTAGTAGAATCTCTTGCACCAAAACCCTTGTCAGGTGTAACTTCAATTGTCAGCTTATCCCCAACAGATGTTTTTGCTAATGCTTCATCAAATCCCTTTAACACAGGATAAGATGTTTCGCCGATTGAAACTAGTTTAGGATGATATTTTGCATTTTCCTCATGAAGTGAATATTTTTTTGCATCTGCTTCTAGAGTGGTATCAAATACTTCATCATCATCTTTTACTTTTGCTGTATAATCTACTA